>DATEKZ010000118.1:0-7227 GCA_035277185.1 Verrucomicrobiia bacterium | reverse complement strand
TCATCGGCGCCGGCGGACAGGGCCGGACCAACACGCGCGCGCTGTTCAACGAAGCCGACGCGCAAATCATTGCCATCGCCGACCCGACCGAGCAGGCGGATTACGAGCGCTTTTATTACAAAGGCATGGGCGGCCGGAAACCGGTCAAGGCCGAGGTCGAGAAGCATTATTCACAAAAGACTCCCAACTTCCGCTGCGCCGAATACGAGGATTTTCGGGTGATGCTGGAAAAGGAGAAGGCCATCGACGCGGTCCTCTGCGCCACGCCGGATCATCTCCATGCCTACGTCAGCATCATGGCGATGAAACAGGGCAAGCACGTCTATTGCGAGAAGCCGCTCACGCACAACATCCGGGAGGCGCGCCGGGTCGCCGAGGTGGCGAAGGAAACCGGCGTCGCCACGCAAATGGGAAATCAAGGCCACTCGGGCGAAGGGATTCGCGCGACGTGCGAATGGATCTGGGACGGCGCGATCGGCACGGTGCGCGAGGTGCATGCATGGAGCGACGCAGGGCGTTGGGTTGAACGGCGCGGGCGTCCTCCCGAGACGCCTCCTGTTCCGACCGGGATGAATTGGGACCTCTGGCTCGGTCCGCGGGAGGTGCGTCCGTATCACCCGGATTACGCGCCGTTCAATTGGCGGGCCTGGTGGGCCTTTGGCGGGGGCGCACTGGCCGACATGGCCTGTCACAATCTTGACGCCGGCGTCTGGGCGTTGGATTTGAAAGACCCGATCAGTATCGAGGCCTCAACGCCTGCGGTGGATCCCGAGGTGGTCTCCCACAACGCGATGTACCATTACAAATTCGGCCCGCGCGGAGACAAACCGCCGGTGGATGTCACCTGGTACGATGGCGGGTTGCGTCCGTGGCGTCCCAAGGAACTTGCCGAAGACGACAAGTTGGAAGGCGGCGGCAACGGGATCATCTTCATCGGTGACAAGGGCGTCATCACCTGCGCCGGCTGGGGCGGAGCGCCGAGGATCATTCCCGATGCGAGAATGGACGCGTACAAACGTCCGGCCAAAACGTTGCCCCGCTCCAAAGGCCATCATCGCGACTGGCTGGACGCCTGTAAAGGCGGCGCGCCCGCGAGCGGCAATTTCCAGTACGGCGCGCGCCTGACGGAGATTGTCCTGCTGGGCAACGTGGCGTTGCGCACCGGTAAGAGAATCGACTGGGACGCCGAGAATATGAAGGCCAGGAATGCCCCCGAAGCGGACCCAATCATCCAGGGGCAATATCGCCGCGGCTGGGAGATCGTGTGAGAGGATGGGCATGCACGTTGACGAAAGCGACGTCTCAGCGAGGTATTCAGTCGAAACCAAACGACAAGCGACTCCTCACCCGACCCTCTCCTCGGCCGAGGAGGAGAGGGAGCCATTGAAATAAGGGACTGGCCGAATCGTGCGGCGGTCGTCATTGACTCGACGCTTCCGGATGAATCCGGCGTTCCCAATCGTTGGCAGGCGATCCCTCTCCCCAGAATCCAACCTTCCAGTCCTGGAACGCCGCATTCATGCGGCAGACGGTCGACCGATGCCTGATTCCAATGGCAGTGGGTGAGAGTGGTTCATTTTCTCGACTCCGAAGCGGCGCGTTAGCGCGGTTCCGGTTCGATATTGAGCAGTCCCGCGCGATCCAGCCTTTGGATCTCTGCGGTATAACCCTGGCGAAAGGTGGGGTATTTGAACGGGCAGCCGAGTTCCATCTTCAGCTTGCGGTTGGAGACTTTCTTGTTGGTGAGTCCGCGTTTGCGGTTCGCGTTCTCCTCCTCCGTCGCGAACGGCGGCATCCATTTGCCCAGCGTTTCCGACAGCCAGCGGAAGAAATGAATCTGCGCCACCGGCTCGTCATCGACCGCGTTGTAAACCTCGCCGGGGCGGCCGCTCTTGAGCGCCGCGACGATGACGCTGATGAGGTCGTCGCGATGAATCATGTTGATAATGCGTTCGCCTTTGCCGGCGATGCGCGCTTCATTTTTGAGGTATTGCTGGAACAAATGGCCGCGGTCGGGCCCGTAGATGCCGGCGACGCGCAGGATGAGGGCGGGAAACTTGCGCCCGGTCACCGCGGCCAGCAGCGCCTTTTCAGCTTCCACGAGCGCGTTGCCCGTTTCGGTGGCGGGTTCGGCAAGGCTCGTTTCTTTGACAACTGAACCGTCCGTCTGGCCATAGACGCTCGTGCTGCTGGTATAAACAAATTTCTTCGGCGGCGCCGCGGCGAACCAGTCGATCAAATTGCGCGTGCCGTTAAGATAGACCTGACGATATTCCTCGACCCCGCCTTTGGTTGAGGAAACGGTATTGACGACCCAGTCGAATGGGCCGGGCAGCTTGGCCAAGTCGTCCGGATTCGTGATGTCCGCAGCGAGGGGTTGGATACCCGTGGTCTTCAGCTCCGCATCGTGTCCGGTTGATCGCCGCACGCCAAAGACCTCGTGACCCTCCCTGACCAGTTCGGCGCCCAACGGCACGCCCACGTAGCCGCAGCCCAGAATCAAAACGCGCATACCGACAGGAGTAACAACAACACCGCCGGGATACAAAGATAACTTTGTCTCTCCGCAGATTCGTTGCTAGGTTAGATGACCTTTGATGGTCAACGCATCCAACACCACATCGAGTGAAATGACGGGCGGTTCATTCCGCGTTCCGCATTCCGGACTTCACATTCCGGAGTTGCTGGCTCCCGCCGGGGACTGGGAATGCGCCAAAGCCGCGATCGAGAACGGCGCGGATGCGATTTATTTCGGGCTTGAGAAATTCAACGCGCGGATGCGCGCGCATAACTTCACGGAGGCCGAGCTGCCGCAGTTGATGGAGTTTCTGCACCGCCGCGGCGTCAAGGGCTACGTCACTTTCAACACGCTGGTCTTCGCCGACGAAATGGCCGTGGCCGAACAATACCTGCGCGCGATCATCGCGGCGGGCGCCGATGCCGCCATCGTACAGGACATAGGCATTTGCCGTTTGATCCGGCGGCTTTCTCCGGATTTTCCCATTCATGCCTCGACACAAATGACCATCACGAGCGCCGGCGGCGTTGAGTTCGCGCGGGAGTTGGGCTGTGATCTCGTTGTTCTGGCCCGCGAATGTTCGTTGAAGGAGATCGAAAGAATTCAGGCTGCGTTCACGTCGGACTCTCAACAATCAACCCTCAACCCTCAACTTCCCCTGGAAGTTTTCGTCCACGGCGCGCTGTGCGTCGCTTACTCCGGCCAGTGCCTGACAAGTGAGGCGCTCGGCGGGCGCTCGGCCAATCGCGGCGAGTGCGCCCAGGCGTGTCGTATGCCCTACGAGTTGATCTCCGACGGCAAGCCGGTGCCGCTCGGCGACCGGCGATACCTTCTCAGCCCGCAGGATCTGGCCGGCCTGGAGGTCTTGCCCGAACTGATTCGCGCCGGTGTGGCGTCGCTGAAGATCGAGGGTCGTCTGAAGTCGCCGGAATACGTGGCTAATATCACGCGAGTCTATCGGCAAACGCTGGATGACTTACGATTGACGATTGACGATTTACGCGCCGATGGCCAATCACCTCGTCAATCCGAAATCGCCAATCGTAAATATGAAATGGAGATGGCCTTCTCGCGCGGTCTTTACACCGGCTGGTTTCGCGGCATCGACAACCAGGAACTGGTCCACGCCCGTTTCGGCAAGAAGCGCGGCGTTTTTCTGGGCGAAGTGACGCGGGTTGGACGCGACGGTGTGGAGATCAAGCTCGAAGCTCCCCTCAAACCGGGCGACGGCGTGGTGTTCGATGCCGGACGGCCGGACGAAAAGGAGGAGGGAGGGAGGATCTACGAGGTCCGAAGTCCGAAGTCCGAAGTCCGAAGTCCAGAGCCCAACGTCCAATGTCCAAAGTCCGCGCCCGTGGAATTGCGATTCGGCCACGGGGACATTGATTTCAGCCGCGTTCACGCCGGGGACAAATTGTGGAAGACCAGTGACCCGAAACTGGATCGGCGTTTGCGCCAGAGTTTCGAAGGCGGCCAGCCGGGATTCCAGCGGCCGATTCGTGTGGAGGCGCACGGACGAGCCGGACAATCGCTCACGCTGATTGTCCGCGATGAAGTCGGGCATGTCGTTCAAATCGCGTCGTCAATGCCGTTGGCAAGGGCGGAGAAACAGCCGCTGACCACGGAGCGCCTGCGCGATCAACTCGGACGGCTGGGCGGGACGCCGTTCAAACTCGGCGAGTTGAGAAACCTGCTGGAGGGCGAAGTGATGCTGCCGGTGAGCGAATTGAACCGACTGAGGCGCGAAGCGGCGGGCGAACTGGAACGGTTGCGCGCGCAACGCAAACGATGGACCCTGAACGCTTGTAGCAGCCGAGGTGACGAGGCTCTGACTGAGAAATCAGAGACCCGAAACTCGAAATCCGATGAAGTGAGCCTCCTTACGTCGGCTGCTACGGCGGCTCAATTGATCGTTCTCGTCCGCAGCATGGCTCAACTGGAGGCGGCGCTTCGCTGCGGCGCGGAAACGCTTTACTGCGAGTTCGAGGACCCAAAGAAGTACCGGGACGCTGTCACACTGTTTCGCACTCAGTTCGGCGGCAGCGTCCCTCAACTCTCAACCCTCAACTCCCAACCTTCGATCTGGGTCGCTCCTCCTCGCATCTTCAAGACCGGAGAGGATTGGATCATCCACCAGGTGCGTTCGTGCAACGCCGACGGCTATCTGGTCCGCAACTACGATCACCTGAAGCTATTCGCCGATTGCCGGCGGATCGGCGACTTCTCGCTCAACGTCGCGAATCCGCTGACGGCCGACCTTTTCATCCGACGCTGCGGACTTGAGCGGGTCACCGCGTCTTACGATCTGAACATCGCGCAACTCGAAGCCTTGCTGAAGTCGGCGCCACCGGGTTGGTTCGAGATAACGATCCATCAACACATGCCGATGTTTCACATGGAGCATTGCGTGTTTTGCGCCTTCCTTTCGAAAGGCACGGATTACACGAACTGCGGCCGGCCCTGTGACCGGCACGCGGTAAAGCTGCGCGACCGCGTCGGCGCGGAACATCCTCTCAAGGCCGATGCGGGTTGTCGCAACACCGTGTTCAACGCCCTGGCGCAGACGGGCGCGGAGTTTGTCGATCGGATGCTGGCGCTCGGCGCGCGCCGGTTCCGCCTGGAGTTTCTGAACGAGACGCCGGAGCAGGTCGCACAGACGATTGCGAGATATCGACAGCTCTTGCGCGGTGAGATTACGGGGACTCAGCTTTGGCGCGAGTTGAGATTATTGAATCAGCTGGGCGTGACCCGCGGGCAGATGGCGCAAACAGTAACCGCGCGCGCATAACTTCACCTATTTGGGTTTCAAAATCGCCCTGGCCGGCGCGCCATCGCTGTTCTCGATCTTGACGGGGAGGCAGATCAGATCGTATTTGCCGGGCCTCACTTTCGTCAGGTTGAGACCCTCGATAATCCAAATGCCGGCGCCGAGGATGACCTGGTGACACTCGACGCCGTCCCGCTCGTAACCGCCCACGGAGAGGTAATCAATACCGATCGTGCGGATGCCACAATCGACAAGGTGCTGCGCGGCCTCCTTGGAGATGTGGATGAACTTCGTATCGAACTTTTCGGACCACCATTGACGTTTCGAGTTGCGGGTCTTGAGCAGGATGCGCTCGCCCTTGCGCAACTTGTGCTTCTTAAGCTCGGCTGGTTTGACGCAATCATCGTCCTTGATCTCGATCACGCGACAGGGGCCGATCACGGCGTCGAACGGCACGGTCTCGAGCGGAGCGCCGTCCTTGATGAAGTGGTTGAGCCCGTCCATGTGCGTGCCAGCGTGGCAGCACATTTCCATCTTCGACACGTTGCATACGGCGCCCTGGTTCATGTCCGCGAATCGCGCGATGTTGACGGACGGGTCGGACGGCCAGTACACCATTCCCGTATGGAGCGGGACCGAAACATCAATCCATTGCTTGTTCATAAAATGTCAGCCGTAAAGAAGCGTAAAAGGCGCAGAGAAATCCCATTGGAAAGGAACTGCGGCGACACTCACGCCATCGTAATAACATTCTTGATGCCCGTCGCCTTGCCGAGGAGCAGCTCGCGGTAGTCGTCAATCTTGTGGCGGCCGGTAATGATCGATTTGAGGGCGTGAGGCCAGCGCTCGAGGAAGATACCGAGATCACGAATCGCGCCCGCAAACGCGTCGGCATCCGCGTTGACCGTGCCCACGACCGCCTGGTTCTTGAGGACGAGGTTGCGCATGATGATGTCGGCATCGATGCCGATCGGCGGCCGCGGCGCGGGAATGCCGGTGAAAATGAAAACGCCATTCAGGCCGAGCACGCGCAGCACGTCATAGGAAATCTTCGCTTTGCCAACCGCTTCGTACACGAGATCGATGTTCCCCACCTTTTCAAGAAGCTGGTCGGGAGTCACGGTTTCCGAGGAGATGTATTTCACGCCGAACGATTCCACCAGTTCGGACTTCGCGTTGGGCGCCGGGGAGCGCGAATAGACAAAGGTTTTGAAGCCGCGCGCGACCAGCGCCATCGCCCCAAGAATGCCAATCGGGCCCGCGCCGAGGACAACCGCGGTCTTGCCGCGCCCCCGGTGTTCTGCCGGCAGCTTCGGATCAATCCACGGCAGCCGTTGCTGGACCTGCCACATTTGTGCGAGGCCCTTTTCCGCGACGGTCAACGGTTCGACGAGCACGGCGACATCGCGCAGCTCCGGCGGCACGCAGGTGAGGTATTTCTCCTGGTCCACGTAGTACTCGGTCATAAAACCGTGCGTCATCTTGATGCCGCGTTCGGTGAAGTCGCCGGTGAAACAGAAATCCTGCTTGTCATTGCGGCAGGAAAGGCAGTGGTCGTGCGGGCAGGGGCGGCGCACGGAAGGCACGACCAGATCGCCGGATTTGAACTGCGAAACGCCGGAGCCGACTTCGACGACCTGTCCGAGCGATTCATGACCGAGCACGAGGTAATCGAATCCGTCAGGTGGCGAGCCGTAGACGAACGTGCAAATCTCGCGGTCGGTTCCGCAAATGCCGACTTCGAGCGACCGGACCTTGATTTGGTTCGGAGCGGTGATCCGGGGTACGGTGTGTTCGATGATGCGAACCTCGCGTTCGCCGGGAACGACCCCGACTGCGCGCATGGCAGCGTTAGGCATACAGTTTCACAATTGCGTCCTGACCGGACAACCGCCCGGGAAAAGGGGAAGTCGGGCGGATTCTAGCGCGCTGCATTGGGGAT
>DATEKZ010000117.1:0-3720 GCA_035277185.1 Verrucomicrobiia bacterium | reverse complement strand
CTGGCGTTCGCGCTCTCCGTTTCTCCAAGCCCGTCCTTTCCTGCAGAACTCGCGACCCCGGGCGCCGCTGAATGAACCTGCCCCCGCTGATTCTCGCTTCGGCGTCGCCGCGTCGTGCGGACCTCCTGCGCGAGATGGGACTGAGGTTTCGCGTGGTGCCGAGCGACGCGCCCGAGATGCATCACGAGCAACTGACGGCGCGCGAGCTTTGCCTGATCAACGCCTACCATAAAGCCCGAGCCATCGCCAAAAAAATCCCCGACGCCCTGGTGCTCGCCGCGGACACACTGGTCTGCCTGGAGACGCGCCTTTTCGGCAAACCGGCGGACCTGGCCGAAGCCGAACGAATGCTCGCTCAGCTCCAGGGCCGGACCCACCAGGTGGTGACCGGCGTTTGCCTCATTCATTTGCGGCGCCACCAGCAGAGGATTTTTGCAGACAGCACGAACGTGACGTTTCGACGACTCAGCGCGAAACAAACCCGATACTACCTCAAGGCAATCAACCCGCTCGACAAGGCCGGCGCTTACGCCATTCAGGAAAAGGGCGACTTCATCGTTGAGAAAATCTCCGGCTCGTATTCAAACGTGGTCGGATTGCCGGTGGAACGATTGAAGGCCGAGTTGGCCCGGTGGCAATAGGGTCCGCGGCGTGCCGTCGAAACGAGCGGCGAGGGCGGACGTCAGTCGTGTGTCCGAATTCTGCTTTTGACCCTGCGGTTCAAAAAATCTACGTTTGCCGCGTGGAAACCAACGGCGCCGCGGCGAATCCTTCGGAGCTGACTCCCGGCGCGGCACCGTTCGCGCCTCTCTTGCACAGTCTCGATTCGGTCGGACGAAGCATCCTCCGATTCATCCGGACGGCCGAAGGTCTGGTGGCGTTCGCGCTGATTACGCTGGGCGTCGCCTTTGGCAAGTTTAACGCCTCGGCCGGCGTGATCCATCCGCTGGTGCGCACCCAGGTTCATCGGGCGGGCGTGCAGCTGCTGGCGATGACCAGTTTCCTGGCCTGCGCGCTGGGACTCGTCATCATCGGCCAGATGGTTGCGCTGTTGAGTCGTGTGGGAGCGCAGGGGATGGCCGGAACCGTGATGGTGACCGTCGTCGTCCGCGAGCTGGGCCCGCTCGTTGCGGCGTTGCTCGTGCTGGCGCGCGTTGGCGCCGGCTATGTGATCGAGCTGGGCACGGCCCGGGCCATGGGCGAAGTGGAGGCCCTGGAGGCGCTGTGCATCGACCCGATTCATTACCTCGTCGTTCCGCGAGTGACGGGATTGGCGCTCTCGATTTTTTCGCTGACGGTTTATTTCATCATCGTCGCGCTGGTCAGCGGTTATCTCTTCGCTTTCGTTCAGGACGTGCCGTTGACGCCGGGCGACTATTTCAAACAGTTGGCGGTGGCATTGGCCTGGGAGGATTTTGCGTTGCTCGCCTTGAAGACCTGCAGCTTCGGCGCGGTGATCGCGGTGGTGACCTGTTACCAGGGCCTCGCCCGGCCGCTCCGGCTGGAGGAGGTGTCCGGCGCCACGACGCGCGCCGTGGTCCAGAGTGTTGTCGGCTGCGTGCTTCTGGATATCTGTTTCATTGTTGTCTATCTGGTGATGTGAAAGAAAGTCTGTCATCCGCGGCAACGCGATCCCGGGCAGCGGCCGGTGCGCTCATTGAAATGATCGGCCTCACCGTTGGCGCCGCGGATTCGCCGGCATCGGCTTTGGCCGAGGAGGTGAATTGGAGTGTTTGCGCCGGCGACTACTGGGTGGTCGGTGGTCTGCCGGGTTCGGGCAAAAGCAACCTCCTGGCGACGGCGGCGGGCCTGAATCGGCCGGAGCGGGGAATGCTTCGTTGGTTCGGAAAGGAAGTCGGCGGGTTGAGCGATGAGGCATTGCTGGACGCGCGTTCCCGCGTGGGGATCGTATTCGAAAACGGCGGGCGTCCATTCAATCATCTGACTGTGGCTGAGAATATCGCGTTGCCGTTGCGCTATCATCGGAACCGCTCGCCCGGCGAGGTCAGGGAAACCGTCGAGAAGTTACTGCAGTTTGCGGGATTGACGCCGCTCGCCTATATGACCCCCAGCCGGGTCAAGCCGGCGGAGCGGCAACGGATCGCACTGGCTCGCGCCCTGACGATGTCGCCGGACGTGTTGTTGCTCGACAATCCGTTGGCGGTAATCGCCCCGCAGGAAGCGAGATGGTGGCGGGATTGTCTCGCTGACTTGTCGGCCGGCCACGATATCACGGGCGGGCGGCCGATCACTCTGGTCGTAGCCTGCGATGACCTGCGACCGTGGGCCGACCAGGGCAGGCAGTTTGCCCTGTTGAACAAAGGACGCTGGGTCCCGGTCGGGGGACCCGAGGCACTGGCCGCCTGCTCGGAACCGCTGCTGCAGGAATTGCTCGCGACACCCTTCCTGACCGCACAAAGCTGATGCCGCTTCAGGACCTCACGCCGCAATTGCGCACCCGGCTAAACCGGATGGAGCGGGCCGTGGGACTGTTCGTCGGCGCCGCGGCGCTTCTGCTGGTGTCCGGTTTCGCCTATTACCTGTATCACACGGCGGTACGGAAGGGCTGGTTTGTCACGAAGGTGACTTACTTCACCTATGTGAACAATGCCTCCGGACTGAAGATTGGCGATTCGGTGAAGCTGATGGGTTTTGCTGCCGGTGAAATCACGCAAATTCTGCCCGAGACCCCCGACTCCGAGTTTAATGTCTATATCGAGTTCGACGTCAAGGCACCCAATTACGGTTACATCTGGTATAATGACTCGAGGGTCAAAGTGACCGCCACCGATTTTTTGGGGAACCGTTACCTCGAGATTACCAAGGGCGGGAATTCGGGTCTGACAAACGTTGACGGGTCGAAGAAAGAGTTTCATGCCACTTATCGGGAGGAGGTCATCAACGGCAAACGGGTCATCACCGGCGTCTGGCAGGACAAACTGGGCACTTATGCGCCTTACACGCCAGGTTCCAAATACTGGTTGATCTCTGACGAATCGCCGGCGGTCACGCAACGCCTGGAGAAAATTGCCAATCAGGTGGAAGAGGCTCTGCCTCACTTCCTCGGCCTGACCAATCAGTTGACCGCAGTGCTGACCAACGCAACTCACGCCGCCACCAACCTCGATGCGCTCTTGCTGGAGGCGCGGCCAATCGCCACGAATCTGTCGGAGATCACGACACAACTTCGCGACTTCAACGGTGCGTTCGGACGCTGGCTGCTTTCGTCGAACGCGAACCGGCAGCTCGAGACGACTCTGACCGCCTCTGCCTCAACCATGACGAGCATCGACACCAACCTTGTTTACGTGGTCGAGAAACTCTCCCTTTCCCTCGACAACCTGGCCGGCATCACCAGCAACCTGAACGCCCAGGTGCAATCGAATACCAACATCCTGGCTGAGATTTCGAAGGCCGTCGTTCACACGGACGAACTGGTGCAGGGCCTCAAGCGGCACTGGCTGCTCAAGTCGGCTTTCAGGGATAAAAACACGAACCGCCCGTCGGCGCGTCCGATCCAGACACCGCGCCGGCGTTAGGAGCGATTCCTGGCGAGTCTGTGCTTCAAAAGGCGCAGAATTTCCATGCTTTTCTGCCGGGGTCCAGGTAACATTACGACTAGCCAGAGGGAAGATTCTGGCCTAGAATGACATCGCGATAATGATAGCAGCCTGAGTTCCTCGCCAGTTCTGGAATATCTGCACGAAACGCGGGAATCTG
>DATEKZ010000116.1:0-5048 GCA_035277185.1 Verrucomicrobiia bacterium | reverse complement strand
CGGCGCCAACCTCTTTGCGTTCCGGGACGAAATCGTCATCAACGAGATCCTGTATCATCCACGCCCGCTGCCGCCCACACCGGCCGTCTTTCAGGAGACAACATTGCTGCCCATCACGACGGCCTGGAAATACAATCAGTCGGGAATCGACCTCGGAACAGCGTGGCGGGGGTCAGGGTTTGACGACAGCGGTTGGCCGTCCGGCGCGGCGCTGCTGTTCGTCGAGGACGGCCCTTTACCCGCGCCGAAGAACACGCCGCTGACTCTGGGAAGAAACACTTACTATTTTCGCACGACATTTCTGTTCACGGGGAGAACCAATGGCCTCGAGCTCCGGTTGCATCCCGTGGTGGACGATGGCGCCGTATTTTATCTGAACGGCGAGGAGGCGCGTCGCATAAACCTCGACACCGATCCGATCGGCTATTTCACGAACGCCTCGCCGGGAGTCAGCGACGCCACGTTCACCGGCCCCTTCACGATCCCGCTGACCAACCTCGTCAGCGGAACAAACGTGCTGGCCGTCGAGGTCCATCAGGCTTCCTCGAACAGCACCGACATCGTGTTCGGGACGGAGTTGCTGGCGCGCACGGCTGTCTCCCCCGCCCTGCCCTGGCGCGAATCGCCGGAGGCCTGGATCGAACTTTACAACCGCGGCGCCAACACGGTGGACCTGAGTGGCTGGGAGCTGGACCGAGGCATCGATTACACTTTCCCTCCCGGCACGGTGATGGCGCCAGGCGCATATCTCGTCGCGACCGATGATACCAATTACCTTCAATCGCTTCGGCCCGGCATTCCCTTGATCGGCAATTTCACCAATCGGCTTTCACGCCACAGCGATTTAATCGTGCTGCGGGACACGAATAAGAACCCCGTGGATGAAGTTCGGTACTACGACGACGGTCGCTGGCCCGCCCACGCCGATGGAGGAGGATCGAGTCTGGAACTGCGCAGTCCTTTGGCCGACAACTCGAAGGCGGAAGCCTGGGCCGGAAGCGATGAAACCGGCCGCTCACAATGGATGACTTACTCCTACCAGGGCGTTGCTGCCGCCGATCCCGGTCCGACGCTCTGGAGCGAGTTCGTCCTCGGACTGCTGAACAGCGGCGAAGTTTTGCTCGACGACATCAGCGTCCTCGAATCACCCAATACCGCGCCGAGAGAGCTGATTCAGAACGGATCGTTCGAAAGCGGCGCGACGAGCTGGCGCATCATCGGCACTCACGCTCAAAGCAGTGTGATCGTCGATCCCGCCAATTCCGCAAACCACGTTTTGCATCTGACCGCCTCCGGCCCCGCCGAGCACATGCACAATCACGCCGAAACGACGCTGGCGGGCGGCGCGACAATTGTTAACGGCCGCGAGTATCGGATTTCGTTCCGCGCCCGCTGGCTGGCCGGATCCAACCATCTCAACACGCGCCTTTATTTCAATCGACTGGCAAGGACCACTCTCCTGGAGGTTCCCGGTCCCAACGGCACACCCGGCGCGCGCAACTCACGCTTTGAAGGCAACGTGGGACCCACGTTTGACGGGTTCCGCCACGTCCCGGTCGTGCCCGCCGCGAACGAGCCGGTGACCGTTTCGGTCGTGGCGGACGATCCCCAGGGAGTGACCGCCTGCGCGCTGTGGTGGTCGGCCAACGGCGGCGCGTGGAACAATCTCCCGATGACGGCGCCGGGAAACCGCCCCTTTGAAGGCACGATTCCGGGTCACACGGCCGGCAGTGTTGTTCAGTTTTATGTCGAAGCCAGAGATGCTCTCGGCGTTGGAGCGACGTTTCCCGCGCGCGGCGCGAACTCACGCGCGCTTTACAAGGTCAACGACGGCCAGGCGTTCCCGGGGCGGCTTCACAACGTACGCCTGATGATGACCGCCGCCGACGCCAACGTGCTGCACGCTCCCACCAACGTCATGGGCAACAGACTGATCGGCGCGACCGTTGTCTATGACGAACAGGAGATTTTCTACGACGTCGGCGTTCACCTGCAATCCAGCCAGCGCGGGCGGGCTGATGATTCGCGGGTTGGCTTCACGATCCGGTTTCATCCCGACCATCTTTTCCGTGGCGTGCACGACTCCGTCACCATCGATCGGTCAGGCGGCTACTCGGGCGTCGGCGGCGATCACGATGAAATTATTTTGAAACACGCCATCAACCACGCCGGAGGATTGCCCGGCATGTACGACGACCTCGTCCGATTCATCGCGCCACGAAGCCAGCACACCGGCACCGGGTTGATGCTGATGGCCAAGTACAACGACGAGTTTCTCGACACACAGTACGTCGATGGCAGCGACGGCGGGCAGTTCAAGCTGGAGCTGATCTATTATCCGCTCACGACGGTGGACGGAAATCCGCAGAGCGCGAAGTTGCCGCAGCCGGACAACGTTCTGGGAACGGACATTCGGGATCTGGGCGATGACGAGGAAGTGTATCGGTGGAATTTCCTGATTGAAAACAACCGGGACCGGGACGATTACGCGCCGCTGATCGCCCTGGCCAAGGCATTCAGTCTGCCCGGCGCGACTCTGGATGCCGCGACGCAACAACTCATGGACGTGGAAGAATGGATGCGCGCTTTTGCTATGAAGTCCCTCAGCGGCGACGTGGACACTTACGGCCATGGCTTGCCGCACAATCTCATCATCTACTTCCGGCCTGACGACGGAAGAGTCCTGGCGTTTCTCTGGGACGCAGATTTCTCCTGGACGCGGCCGGTTTCGGCGCCCCTCATCGGCGGCGACAATATTGGGAGGATCATTTCATTGCCCAACAATCGCCGGCTTTACTACGGCCATTTGAATGACCTCATCACAACGACGTTCAACACCACTTATATGGCGCCCTGGACCGCGCACTACGCCGGACTCGTGGGACAGAATTACAGTGGCGTGCTGAATTACATCGGACAAAGGGCGAATTACGTGCGCAGCCAGTTCCCGGCCCAGGTGCCCTTCGCCATCACAACCAACGGCGGCCAGGACTTCATGGTGACGACGCCCTCCACCACGCTTGCCGGGACCGGCTGGATCAACCTGAAACGCATCCTGGTTGATGGCCGGCCGGAGCCCATTCAATTCAATTGGCCCACACTGACGTCGTGGCAGGCCACGGTGCCTTTGATTCTGGGGAACAACCGCCTGACCTTCCTGGCCTATGATTTTCAGGGCAATCTGGTCGGCTCGAACGCCGTCACCGTCACGAGTACTGCCGTGGGCGGAGCGCTGGATTCCGACGCCGACGGAATCCCGGATATTTGGGAGCGCGACAATGGTTTAAACCCGTTCTTCAACGACGCCGCTTTCGATTACGACGCCGATGGTCTGTTGAACTGGCAGGAATATTTGAGCGGCTCCCACCCGTTCGATCCGCTAAGCAGTTTGCAACTTGACGCCGCACGGGTGCCCGACGGCATCCGGCTCGCGTTCCAGGCGGTGGCTGGCAGGTCCTACACGGTTCAGTATCGAGACGCGCTGGCAGGCGGGCCGTGGACGCGACTGGTGGACGTCGCCCCGCAATCGACCAATCGAATCGTCGAGCTGAACGACCCGGCTTCGGCGGGTTCCGCGGAACGGTTCTATCGCTTGACGACACCGCAACTGCCGTGAACGCTTCCTCGGTCAACCACTCAGGACGCCTTGACGTCGAAGCAGTAGATCAGCTCCTGATCGCGGAGGTAGAGCCTGCCGTTGCTGATCACCGGGTGCGTCCAGACCCGGCCCTGCTGTGCGCGAATCTTTGACTGCGGATCGAGCTTGAAGCGGCCGTGCTCTTTCCAGCCGCTCGGCGACGCCTCGATCAACACCACCGTTCCGCTCCCTTCGTCGAGGCAATACAATCGACCGTCGGCATACGCGATGGCGCCTTTGCCCAACGCGTTGCGCTCGCTCCAGACTTCTTCACCGGTCTTGAAGTTCTGGCAGACCCAACCGGCGCCATCCGAGTAGCCGTAAAGATGGTCGCCCACCAGAATTACTCCGCCATGGTGGTTCTTCATCACCGTGTTTTTGTACACGTCGGACGCCTCGTTACCGGGGCCGATCTTGATCAGTTTGCAGCCGACGCCGTAGCCGGCGGTCACATACACGTGATTATCCTTCACGATCGGAGTGGGAACCACCGCTGTGCGCCCCGGAAAATCAGATTTCCAAAGCAGCTTTCCATCCTTCGGCCCGATGCCGACAACATTGCGCTCCGTGATCTGAACATATTGACGCGTCCCGTTGATATCGGCGGCAACGACGGAGGAATAATGCGCGGGATCGGTGAATTCGGCGGATTGCCAGAGCTGTTTTCCGGTCTTCTTGTCCAGAGCAACGAGAGCGCCCTTTGCTCCGCCCGGTGTGCAAATCACCTGATCGCCATCCACGAGAGCGGACTCCGTGTAGCCCCAGTGCGGCACCGCCCCACCCAGGTCCGTCAGGCTTTGTTGCCAGACGACTTTGCCGTCGGCGACGCCGGCACAAACCACCATTCCCTGGCCGCTCATCGCATAGACGCGGTCCCCGTCCACGGCCGGCGTGCCACGCGGGCCGTTGCCGCGTCGCTCCCTGAAGACGGGACCGATCTTCGCAGTCCAAAGCTCCTTGCCGGTGCCGGCGTCAATCGCCAGGAGGCACTCCGCTTCGTCACGCGTGCCCAGCGTAAACAGCTTGCCTCCGACAATTGCCGGCCCGGCATAGCCTTCACCAGCAGTCTCGCAAAGCCAAACGCGTTTGGGCCCTTCTGCGGGCCACGACTTGAGCAAGCCGGTCTCTTTGGAAACGTCCGTCCGATCCGGTCCCCGCCATTGCGGCCAGTCAAAGCTGGCAGCGCAGAGGCTCTGCTGAACGAGACAGAACAAGACCGAAAGGCCGGCGGCGGTTCGAGAAGGATGCTTCATACAGGAATTGGGATTCATTGTTTTGAGTGTTCGTCCACTTACCGAGACACGCCGGGGCCGACTTCGGTTAAATAAATTTGTGCCCTGCCGGACTGGAACGTGCAAAAACCGTATCTCAACGCGCCTGGCGGGCGATGTCCTCATAAATCGCCAGGGCC
>DATEKZ010000115.1:0-7025 GCA_035277185.1 Verrucomicrobiia bacterium | reverse complement strand
AGGACAAGAAGGCGGACATCCGGCTCGAAGCGGCGATGAGCAAGTTGTGGGGCACCGAGATGGCATGGGAGATCGTGAACGATACCATGCAGATCCGTGGCGGGCGGGGTTATGAAACCGCGCAGTCGTTGAAAGCGCGGGGCGAGGAACCGGTGCCGGTTGAACGTTTTCTGCGCGACAGCCGGATCAACACCATCTTTGAAGGTTCCAGCGAGATCATGCGATTGTTCATCGCTCGCGAGGCATTGGACCCGCACCTTAAGGTTGCCGCGGCGGCGCTCAATTCCCAACTGCCCGCCTCGAAACGCGGAAAGGCCGCGGCGAAGGCAGCGTTATTCTACGCCGGCTGGTATCCGCGGCAGTGGCTGTCGCTCGACGGGTTTAGGGTTCCGCGTTCGCGGTTCCGTGTTGTGCGGCGCCATCTCCGTTATGCGGCGCGGACGAGCCGCAAGCTGGCGCGGAAGTTGTTTCATGCGATGGCGGTTCACGGGCCGAAGCTGGAGCGGCAACAAGTGCTGCTGGGACGTTTTGTGGATATCGGAACGGAGTTGTTCGCGATCACAGCCACGTGCGCCCGCGCCGAGGAGTTGCTGGCTCGCGGCGGCAGGAAGGAGGAACTACTCGCACTCGTGGATTACTTCTGTCATTCCGCCCGTCTCCGTATCGATCAGCGTTTTGCGGGACTGACGCGTAACTCTGACCGACAGGGCTACCGACTCGCGCAAAATGTGCTCGCCGGCGGATACGATTGGCTCGACGAGGGGATTTGCGGACGGCCTGGCTGAGTCGGAGCCATTTGGTCAGGGAGACATCACCGTCAGAGCGTCAACCGGCCCTGGCCGGATGGCCGTCAGGTTCCTTTGTTGCCAAATGGCCGCCCGGTGTCTTGCTTGGTCATCGGCAGGGAAAGGAACTCTTTCTCCAGGACCCTCTGTTGAAAATCCGTCATTTTCCCGAGCGTGTTGGGGTTGGTGACCTCCGCCCGTGCATTGACGTACCGGGTCTGAAACTCGGCGTTGATCTTGTCGTGATGTTCCAGGTCTTCCGGCGAGCGCAGGTTTTTTTCGGCCTTGAACGCCGCGTGAAGCCCGCGGCGCGCTTCCAATAGTTCACCAATGAGGGAACGCTCCCAGTCGGAAAGATTGGGAAAAAGAAAGTGGACCTCCAGGCCGTTCGCCAGTTTCGCATAGTCGTTCAGCAGACTCGACATTCCGTCCTGATTATCGGAATTGCCGGCGATCAGGTGCTCCATGGCACGAACGGCGTACTGGGACGCCTCTTTCATTATCGCCTCGATTTTCTCGTTGTCGGTCATAACTTTTGGGGCGTTTTGCAGCGCAACGTATCCATAGCAGCACCGGCGGAGAAAGCGAGCGCCGAATCACCGGCCGTCCGTTTTTGGACGGCGTGCCCCCCCCCGGCGAGCGGGCCCGGTCGCGGGGCGGATATCGGGGATTGAGCGGTCGGGCGGAGCAACGAGGGATTCTCAGTTCAACAGATGATTCGGTCGCGATTTCTTCGTTTTGGGTCTTGTCGGACGAGCGTGGATGTTTACACTCACGAGAGTGGCTCCCGGCCCGATGGGGAGCTGCGGCGTCGCTGGCTGCGCGATGTTTGTTGTAAACGAAGATGTGAGTTGATGAAGAAAACAATGCTGCTTTGAACGGCTCTGGATTGTGACCGGCGACCAAAGACAGACAAACAACACGACAAATTAACAAGCATGGCAACAGTTGATTTTGCAGTCGGAATCGGTGGCGAAAACGGTCAAGGCATTGCCAGCACCGGAGACATCCTGGCGCGCATTTTCGCGCGTCGCGGGCTGAACCTCAATGCCTACAACGCGTATCAGTCCATTATCCGCGGTGGCCATACGTTCCTGACCATTCGCGCCAGCGACGGCCCGGTGCGCAGCATGGGCGACAAAGTGGATGTCCTGATCCCGCTTAACCAGGATTCCATGGATCGGCACCTCCGTTTGATGAAGGCGGGATCGTGCGTCCTTTATGACGTCGACAAGCTCAAGCCAGGGACGCCCGCTGCTGGCGTCCAGCTTTGCCCGATGCCAATGAAAGAACTGGTCAAGGCGAACAAACTCGCCGCCAACACCGCGGCGCTCGGGGCCACGTTACAGATGATCGGCATCGAATCCGAACCGCTCGAAGCCGTGATCGCCCGCCAGTTCAAGAAGAAGGGCGACGCGGTGGTCGCGGAAAACGTCGGCATCGCGCGCGCCGGCTACGAGTACGCCGCGAAGCATTTCAAACCGTTCCCCATCAAAGCGCCCAAGTGTCCCAGGCCGCAGGCCATCGTCACCGGCAACCAGGCCACGGCGATGGGCGGCGTCGCGGCGGGTGTCAAGTTTTACGCGGCTTATCCCATGAGCCCGTCCACCGGCGTGTTGATGTGGATGGCGCAACATGCCCGGCAGTTGGGCATTATGGTGCGCCAGGTCGAGGACGAAATCGGCGTGATGAACATGGTGATCGGCGCGGGCCACACGGGATGTCGCGCGATGTGCGCCACTTCCGGCGGCGGTTTTGCCCTGATGACCGAGGCCATTGGCATGGCGGGCATGATTGAGACGCCGGTCGTCTGCGTGGACGTCCAGCGCGCCGGTCCCGCCACGGGCGTGCCGACCAAGACGGAGCAGGGCGACCTCTGGCAGGTCCTCGGCGCGGGCCAGGGGGATTATCCACGCCTCATCGTTGCGCCCTCCAGCCAGCTCGACCTGTTTACGACCATCCCCGAACTGTTCAACCTCTGTGACAAATACCAATGTCCGGGCCTCGTTCTCGCCGACCTGCTGATTTCCGAAGGGACCGCCAGCGTTGATCCGGCGGACCTCAACTTCAATGTGAAGATCGACCGCGGTGAGATCATCCTGCCGAACGGCAACGGCGAAACGGAAAATCCTTTCGGCGGCTACAATGACAACGCCTATTTGCGCTACAAGAACACCGAGAGCGGCATCTCACCGCGCGCGGTGCCCGGCGTGCCCGGCCATATTCACATCGCCGCGACCGACGAACACGATGAAGATGGCACGTTGATCAGTGACGAGTTCACGAATCCCACCAAGCGCCGCATGATGGTGGAGAAGCGCGCGCGCAAGATGCAGTCCGCACTGGCTCAGATTGCGCCTCCGAAACTCGTAGGGCCTGAGAACGCTCAGGTGACACTGGTTGGCTGGGGATCAACCGAAGGCGTGATCCGTGAAGCGGTTGAAAAGTTGGCGGGCGAGGAAGGCGTCGTGGCAAACCAGCTTAACATCAAATGGATTGTCCCATTCCACGCCGAGGAAGTGACGCGCATTCTTTCGCGGAGCAAGAGAGTCATCATCGTCGAAAACAACTATAGCGGCCAGTTTGCCCGCTATCTCCGCTCTGAAACCGGCTTCTCCGCTCATGGTCATATCCGCAAATACGACGGCGAACCGTTCATGCCTCACCACATCGTGAACGCCGTGAAGGAACAACTCGCCGGCAAGGAGCAGCTCTCCGTGCCCGTTCATGAAGTCATCGTTTAAAAGAAAACTATGAGCACAGTAGTCGAAACCGCACCTCTCCCCGCCACGCCAGCGGGCGCGCCCGGCGAGCTAAGCAAGGACACTTACAAGGGAAAAATCCATCCGGACTGGTGTCCCGGCTGCGGTGATTTCTCCGTTCTCTCGGCGCTGCAGACGGCGCTGTTCGAGTTGGGACTCAAGCCGCACCAGGTGCTCGTGGTCAGCGGTATCGGTTGTTCCTCCAATCTGCCGGGGTTCATCAACACTTACGGCATGCACACGCTGCATGGCCGGTCGCTGGCCGTGGCCACCGGCGCCAAGCTCGGCAACCATGAGTTGAAAGTCATTTGCACCGGTGGCGACGGCGACGGCTACGGCATTGGTGGCAATCATTTCGTTCACACCATGCGGCGCAACGTGGACCTGACCTACATCGTGATGGACAACCAGATTTACGGCCTCACCACGGGCCAGGTCTCGCCCACGAGCGTGAAGGGAATGAAAACCAAGTCCACCCCGCACGGCAGCGTGGAAAATCCCATCAACCCCATTCCGATGGCCATTGTCGGCGGTGCGACCTACGTGGCGCGCGCCTTCAGCGGCAAACAAAAGCACCTGGTGGACATCCTCAAAGGCGCCATCCAGCACAAGGGCTTTGCGCTCGTGGACGTCTTCAGCCCCTGCGTGACTTACAACAAGGACAACACCTATCAATGGTTCAACCCGCGTGTCAAAATCCTTGAGGAACAGGGCCACAATCCGACTGATTTCAACAAGGCGATCGAACGGGGCTATCAATGGGGAGAGGAGATTCCGATCGGTCTTTTCTGGAAGCGCACGGATCTGCCGAGTCTCGAAGATCAGGAACCCGTCCTCCAAGACGGTGGCGGTCCGTTGGGCTATCGCAAGCTTGGCGTTACCAAAGAGCAGGCCGACGCGCTGATCAAAGAATTGCTCTAATCTCAGGCTAATTCCTATATCGTAACTTCAGCGGATCAACCCCAGGTTCGCCGAGGTCTTGACTCAGGACATCGCGCTCACGGTCGTAGTGCTTCCTTTTTACTCGTTCAAACCAATCGTCGCCAGGCCTCGTCCAGAACTCCACCTTCCTGACGTTGAAAGTTTCGATCCGTTCGTTTCGGTCGGTAAGCACAATCTTCTTCGGGACGAGCCAGCGCCCCACCTTTTGCAGCTTCTGAAATTCCTCGGTGCGATGCCAACGTCGGTCTTCGGCGATTAACAGGTCCGCGTTGGCGCCGAC
Source organism: Verrucomicrobiia bacterium (assembly GCA_035277185.1). GTDB lineage: Bacteria > Verrucomicrobiota > Verrucomicrobiia > Limisphaerales > AV2 > DATEKZ01. The sequence continues at coordinate 2,256 of DATEKZ010000115.1, read as the reverse complement.
GAATCCCGATTTATCCCAAAGCCGGCGAGCCAGAACGATGGCTTGGTCATCGGCGACGATTGGTCCGCATCCACCTCGAGTCGTATGGGGCGGTTGCCTCAACGTCGTCACTTCAGCAAAGTCCCGTAAGACAAGCTCGAGGCGATACCACGAACCTTCCTTCCAATCGCGACCATGCCAGCGTTTGCAATAGTAATGGTCGAAGCCATTCATTCGTATCTCAAACAGTCCTTTTCCCCGCTTTTTCTGACCACGAGCTGTGTCGTTTATCCAGGTGAAGGTTCCCGCCAGAACCACAACTTGGGGTTGAAAGCCCGGTCGGTCAGGGTTGAGACCATAGGCGGTCCAGTCCACGCGGGTTCGATAAGCGTGGAGTCCCCACCAGGTCAGGAGGCAGAGCGCCGCGTACCCGGTCAGGAACAACCGGAAGCGGCGGCTGATCAGGGACCAGCCCTTGACCAGCGCATACCACCCTCCGTAGAGCAATAAAACGTCAGCGATGAGACCAAACGCCCACATCGATAAGTCGCGCAGACCGACGGTGTCAGCCAACCAGAAGCCAGGGAGTAACAAATGCGAAATATGGCGCCTTCCGAAGAGGAGGACGAGCAATACTGTGATGATTGACAGATGAAGCGCCCACTGGTGCGGTTGCTTTCTGTTCGAGTCTTCTCCAGTGGATAATTCAGGAATCGTCCCAATAAAGAAGTGCTTGAAGAATTCTTTCATCGCAAAGCCCAGGCACGCAGGCGAACAACAACTCTCGCGTCGTAGCCAATTGCGTTCCTGCTTTCGAGACAAGCATTGCCGGTGCCGCCTACTCCACCGATTTCAAAAAAGGCGATCGAGCGCGGTTATCAGGGGCGACGAAATCCCCATCCAAACAGACGCAAACCAAGAAGACCACCGCGTGGCGTCACTTGGCCGCTTTGGAACGCCCGTTGCGTTGCGGCCTCACCTGAAAACCGATGACCAGCATCAAGTCCACGATATCGCACGAGTCGTCCGCACGCCAAACGGTGACCATTCGATAATTCGGCGAGGGCGAGACAAAATCGCGGTGTGGAACGCGCAGGGCGCGTCCGTCTGCCCGATTGATCGAAAACGGCTGAAACGGGCTGGACTCAAGCAAGCGCCGAAGGGTTTCCGCTTTCATGACGCCAGAATAAGTCGAGGGAAGACTCACAAACAAGCCGGGTTCTGTCCTATGCCAGGCGAAGGTTCTTCAGAATCGCCGTCGTCGAACGCGCCTTGTTCAACGTGTAAAAGTGAATGCCCGGTACGCCCTGGCGCAACAGGTCCTCGCATTGCCGGGTCGCGTACTCGATGCCGTATTGAGTTGCCGCCTCCTCGTCGTCACCGCGCTTTTCCAGCTCGACCAGCAGCGGCTCCGGCAGTGCGGCGCCGCACAACGCCGTAAACCTTTTGATCTGGGCCGCGCTCATGATCGGGATGATTCCCGGCACCAGCGGCACCGTGACGCCGAGCTTGGTCAGAAAGTCGCGGAATTCGAAGTAATCCTGGTTGTCGAAGAATAGCTGTGTGATCACGAAGTCGGCGCCCTGATCAATCTTGTGTTTCAAGCGTTGCCAGTCCACGTGCTTGCCGTCCTTGCAGGCGATGTGGCCCTCGGGAAATCCGGCCACGCCGACGGAATACCCGCCGGTCTTTAGAATGAACTCGACCAGTTGATAGGAATACTCGAAGCCCCCGTCCGTCTTCTGAAATTCTCCCACGCCACCCGGCGGATCTCCGCGCAACGCGAGGATATTCTTGATCCCGAGGCGGCGCGCCTCAGCGAGATAGCCGCGAATCTGTTCCGTCGTCGCGTTGACGCAGGTCAGGTGGGCCATGGCGGTGAGACCGTGCTGGCGTTGGATTCGGTCCACGATCATCAACGTCTTATCGCGGGTGCTGCCGCCTGCGCCATAGGTCACCGAGCAAAAATCCGGCTTGAGCTGCATCAGCGCCGGAATCGTTTTCTCGAGAAGCGTGCGTTCGCCCTCGTCCGTTTTCGTCGGGAAAAACTCGAATGAAATGACCGGACGCTTCTCCGTCCGAGCCGCTGCAAAGATGTCACGTATGAACTGCATTGCGCGGATTATCGACAGACCCGGTGCGAATTCAATCCGCAATGCGCGAGCGTATCCGCGGCCAGCGCTTCAGCCTTCCTGAAGACCTGCGACTGCAAGACGTTGAAATGCGCCCATCCGCAGTTGCCGCCTCGGCGCAGTTAGGGATTGCAACAGGAATCTC
>DATEKZ010000114.1:0-4673 GCA_035277185.1 Verrucomicrobiia bacterium | reverse complement strand
TTGGTGACCTGACGGCAAAACTCGATGACCCGTTGCGTGTCTTCGTTGGACACGTCGTTCTTGGGATCGTACGTCTGTTTGTATTTCGCCCAGTCGTTGCCCAGATCGGCGAACAGGTCGCGTGTGACGGGTTTGAAAATGGCCCCCTTCCTGGCGCCAAAGTATTCCTCCGCGAATGGGGTGTCCACGTCCTCGACGAATGAGTAGAGGCCGAAGTAACCTTTGTCGTGCCTGCCCGGGACGGTGACGTAAACGCGCGCATACGCCGTGCGCGGCGCAGGGACTCCCGCGTCGCGGAAGAGCCGGTGCGACAGCACTTCGTTCATCCAACTCGCGTCGGTCACGTTGTTGTGGAAATTAAGCTGCGACATCCCCGCCAGTTTCTGGCCTTTCGCGAATTTGTTGAGGTCCACTTTCAGCGAACGTTTGATCGAGCCGCGGGATTGCATGAACGTGCCGTTGCCCTTGTAGCGGACGGCCACATCTTTGAAGGCGTGATCTCCCAGTTCCAGGTCCGCATGGACATACTCGAACTCGATGCCCATTGCGGAGGCCAGGCCGTTGCGTTTGCCTTCGGCGCCCTGGAGGTTCAACCCGGGGCCGCGTCCACCCGGTCCGCCCGGTGCAAAATTGGTGGGCGCTAACGACGAATTGAGACCGGCCCGGACCTGGTCGGCATTCAATTGGCCGCTTTTATCCTTGTCCCATTCCACAAACCATTTCTTTCCGAGTCCGTCGAATTCGTCCTTCGACAGCTTGCTGTCTCGATCCTGATCGCCTTGCTGCAGAAAGCCCGGGGCGAGAAACATCCCCGGACCGAATCCTCCGACGACGGCGCCTGGACCGCCCGGCCCTCGTGGACCACCCGGCCCCCCTGCCCCGCCTCGACCGCCGAAAAATCCTCCGCCGCCGCCTTTGGGTTCCATCGCTTCCCATTGTTCGGGCGTGAACTTGAGATGCACCGTCCAGATGTTTGTAACTTTGAAAATCTCGGGAGCGGTCCGGGGAAGCGGCTCCTTCCCCGGTTCCGCCGCGACCGCGATAAAGCTGGTGAGACCAATGAATCCCGCCACAACGAACCGGGACATCGCGACCAGGCAGGCTGGTTTGGTGGGTGGCGACTTGCGGTGAACCAGCGATTCGGAGGTTGTTTTATGTTTGCTCATGGTTGAAAAAACAGACTTGGAAACTGACCTGGTCGCGTTGGCAACTCAATCCTGTTTGTTGAGGCGTGATTGATCGTCTTTTCGCGATGCTCATGTTTTCCCGTCCCCAATACATGCGCAAGACGACGGTGAAGTCCGCCATGATTTTTCGATGGGCGCGATAATGGATTCCGGCCCGGCGCAGTGCGCAACGCCCGGTGATGCTGCGGTCTCGGACTGGCTTTTGACATTGCGTTGGCTATAGTCGTCCGCGTGAGCGACGTGACACAAATTCTCGAGGCCATTCAGCGGGGAGATCCCCGGGCGGCCGATGAGTTGTTGCCCCTGGTTTACGAGGAGCTGCGCCGGATCGCCGCGCACAAAATGGCGCGGGAGGCGGCAGGCCACACGCTGCAACCCACCGCGCTCGTGCACGAGGCATGGCTGCGGCTGGTCGGGGACGGGAATCCGAAGTTCGAGGGCCGCGCCCACTTTTTTGCAGTGGCGGCGGAGGCGATGCGCCGTATTCTCGTCGATGCCGCCCGCCGTAAACGAAGCCTCAAGCGCGGTGGCGGCGCCGAGCGCGAGGAATTGCATGAATCACAACTTGCCCAGAGCGCGCCGTCCGAGGAATTGCTGGCTGTCGATGAAGCCCTGGACCTGCTGGCAGCCGAAGACCCAACCTCGGCGAACCTCGTCAAGTTGCGCTATTTCGTCGGCATGACGATGGACGAGGCGGCGGCCGCGTTGGGCGTTCCGCTGCGCAATGCCGAGCGGCTCTGGACCTATGCCCGCGCCTGGTTGCGACGCAAAATCGGAGACGGACGCGGTAAACCATCACCCGGGAACTGAAGAAACCTGGCGGGATTGCCTCGCGGATTGCGCCTGAACAAGCAGATATCCTCGTCATGAACGGCGAACAACAATCCCCGGGCGGAAGGGAGCGCGACATCTTTCTCGCGGCGCTGGAGCAGTCGTCGCCGCAGGAGCGGGCAGCCTACCTGGATCACGCTTGCGCCGGCGACGAGTCGCTCAGGGCCGCCGTCGAAGCGTTATTGAAGAATCATAAGGAGGACACGTTCCTGGAGACTCCGGTCGTCGAAGCGCCGCGAGCCGAAGCGGCCAGGCGAGGCCCCGGCGGCACCGTGCTCGTCACCAGCGTGATCGAACAGGTCGGCGACCGCATCGGCCGTTACAAATTGCTCCAGAGTATCGGCGAGGGCGGATGCGGTGTTGTCTATATGGCCGAACAGGAGCAGCCGGTCCGGCGCCGTGTCGCACTCAAGGTCATCAAACTGGGCATGGACACGCGGAGCGTCATCGCCCGCTTCGAAGCCGAACGACAGGCCCTGGCGCTCATGGACCATCCGAACATCGCGAAGGTGTTCGACGGCGGCGCGACCGAGACGGGCCGGCCCTATTTCGTCATGGAACTGGTCCGGGGGATCAAGATCACCGACTACTGCGACCAGCAAAAACTCTCCGTCCGCCAGCGGCTGGAACTCTTTGTGCAGGTCTGCAACGCCGTGCAGCACGCTCATCAAAAGGGCGTCATTCACCGCGATCTCAAGCCGTCGAACGTCCTGGTGACCCTGCACGATGGCGTGCCCGTGCCGAAGGTCATCGACTTCGGCATCGCAAAGGCCACCGAACAACGACTTACCGACAAAACGCTCTTCACCGCCTTCGAACAATTCATTGGGACGCCGGCCTACATGAGCCCGGAGCAGGCGGAGATGAGCGGTCTCGACATCGACACGCGCAGTGACATCTACAGCCTGGGCGTGCTGCTCTACGAAATGCTGACGGGCAAGACGCCGATCGACGCGGAGGTGTTGATGCGCGCCGGGCTGGATGAACTGCGCCGGACGATCCGGGAACAGGACCCGCCGCCGCCTTCCACGCGCTTGAGCACGCTGGCGATGGCGGATGCCGTCAGCGTGGCGGACCATCACAACGCGACGCCGGACAAGCTGTCGGCCCTCATACGCGGCGATCTGGATTGGATCGTGATGAAGTGCCTGGAGAAGGACCGGACGCGCCGGTACGACACGGCCAATGGTCTGGCAACGGACATCCAGCGCCATCTCGAAGACGAACCGGTGCTGGCGCGGCCGCCGAGCAACGTTTATCGCCTGCAGAAGCTGCTGCGCAAGCATCGGGGGGCCTTTGCGGCCGCGGCCGGCATTGCGGCAACTCTCATTGCCGGCGCCGGCATCAGCATCCGGCAGGCGGTGCGCGCGACGCAGGCCGAGCAGAACGCGCTCGCGTCGCAAAAACAGGAATCTCACCAGCGCCAGCAGGCGGAACTGGAGCGCGAACGCGCCGAGCGTGAAAAGGCATCTGCCCGGCTCAACGAATACGTGGCGGACATCAACCTCGCCCAGGAGTCGTTGAAAGACGGCAACCTGGGCCGTGCCGTGCAACTGCTGAACAAGCATCTGCCCGAACCCGGGGCGCCCGACCTGCGCGGATTTGAATGGCGTTATCTTTGGCAGCTTTGCCGGGGCGACGACCACGAGCCGTTCCCGGATCAGGACGGCCCCGTGCAGTCCATCGTTTACTCTCCCGATGGCAACCTGGTGGCGATCGGCGTCGGCGACACGATGAGTATCTGGAACGCTCGCAGCCGATCGCTCGTCACCCGTCTGTCTCGCGGGGGCGGCCCGATGCCATCCCCGTCCGGCACAGGAACTCCGCCGGGCCCGCCGGGCAAGCCAAGATTCCCGTTTCGAGGCGGCATTTCCGCCGCCTTCCTGCCGGACGGGCGGAGACTGATCACCGCCAGCCCGTGGACCGTTCGGGTGTGGAGTACCGCAGACTGGACTGAGCAGAAAACACTGCCGGAAAGCGGGGGTCCCATCGCACTTTCCCGCGACGGCTCGCGGCTGGCCGTTGTGAAAGGGGACTTCAGGCAGCGAAGGAACGTGGCCATCTGGGACACCTCAACATGGGGGGAGCCTCGATTGTTGCCCGGGGCATCGGGTCCAATGGTGTTTTCGCCGGACGGCAAAACGATCGCCACTGACAGTGAGGCGGGCATTACGCTCTGGCCGCTGGACAGTGCGGGCGCGGGGCTGGTGCTTGGGAATTCGACGAATCTCGGCCGGGGCTTTTTGACCGAGGATACTCTGGCCTTTTCACCGGACGGCAACTTCATGGTGGCGGCGCGCAACACGATTTCGGACAAGGGCGTGTTTGTGGTGAGCATCTGGGACGCGAAGACAGGTAGAGAGGTGGCGGTCATGCCGGAAAGTCCGGAGCACATCGAACACATCAGCTTCATCTCGCGCGTGACGTTTTCGCCGGACGGGCAAACACTGGCGACGGCGAGCTATGATTACTCGATTCGCCTCTGGGACTTCGCGAAGCGGGAACGACTCACCACGTTGCAGGGCCACTTGAGCGAGGTGTGGGCGCTCGCATTTTCGCCCGATGGCCAGGCGCTCGTCAGCGGCGCCAAGGACGGAGGCGTGAAGCGGTGGTCCACTCACCGACAGAAAAAAACGGATGCCCTTGCCGGGGCCT
>DATEKZ010000113.1:0-3486 GCA_035277185.1 Verrucomicrobiia bacterium | reverse complement strand
TCCGCATCGGTCAGCAACTGCGGTCCAAAATGTGGGTGGCCCGTGGCGACCGTGATCTGTCCCGGTTCGGATTTGGAGACGCGACCAACAAACTGTCCATTGAATTGAACAACGGCGCCGAGCCGCGAACCTTGATGGTGGAATTCGGGAGTCAATCGCCCTCCGGCGGTCCGTTCGCGCTGGTCCATCTGGAGCCGGGACCGATTGTCTTCGAGTGTCCCTTCGACGTCTTTAATGCTTACGACGAAGCTGTGCGCTATCTGACGTCCACTGTGAGCGGGCCGCCATGATATGCCGCCAACGGCCAAGAGAGGTTTATGGCAAAGAATCCGGCGGCCTTTTCGCTGGTGCCGCATCGCGCTCTGGAGTCTGATTCTCTTTCTGCTGGGGAGTTTTCTTTACCTCAACGTCATCGGTCTGCCCCAGTTTCTGAAGGCCCCGCTGGTAACGGAATTGCGCGCACGCGGCATCGATCTTGAATTCAGTCGATTGCGACTTCGCTGGTTTCAGGGACTCGTGGCCGAATCGGTTCACATGGGCGGCACCGAGTACGCCGAGAGCCCGGAATTTTCGGTCGCCGAGGTCGCCGTCAAGCTCGACCTGTCCGCGCTGAGGAGATTTCGATTCAAGGTGTCTTCCCTCATCGTGCGGGACGGGCGCCTGGATATCCCTTTGCGCTCCGCCGACGAGCCGACACAACGCTTCACCGTCCGGGGAATCGGGACCGAACTTCGGCTCTTGCCGGATGATCGATGGGAGCTGAACCAGTTCGAGGCCATTTGCCTGGGGGCTAAACTCAAGCTCTCGGGCATGCTGACGAATGCCTCGGCCGTTCGGGACTGGCCGGTCAGGCGGTCCACCAACCAGACGCCCGGCCTCTGGCAGACCCAATTGCGCCACGCGCTCAGAGTCACCCGACAAATGCAGTTCAGCCAGCCGCCGGAAATTCACCTCTCCATTCGCGGCGACGCTCAGGATCCGGCCAGCATCACCGCTGACCTCACGTTCAGCGCGCGCGACGCCGACACCGCGTGGGGAAAGCTGGACCGGCTTCTTTTGATCGCGAAGCTCAACCACCCTTCCGGCAGCAACGATCTCGGCCGATCCGAACTCCAGTTGCAGATCGACGGCGCGCGTACGCCGTGGATCGGTGCCTCTTTGAGCCGGTTCAACGTGCATTGGGTGCAGGCGTTCACCAACCCCGTCCCCTCGGAAGTGAATTGGGACTGGGAATTCCACGATGTCAGCCTTCCCTGGGGCCGGATTCCGCAGGCACATTTTTCCGGACACACCTTTCAATCTTCCACCAACCCTGTTCTCCTGCAGACCGACCTCGTGCTCGATTCGGGCGTGTTCCAGTCAAAATGGATGGATTGCCAGACCAACCGCTTCACCGCGCAACTGATCCACGCGCCCGGTGACCTCATTCCCCGAAAGGCGGACTGGCAATGGGTTGTGAACGAGCCGCAGTCGCGCTGGGGGGGCTTGCAACACTTCGAGTTCACCGGCCAATTGATCCGATCCCCCACCAACTCGCCGCCGCAGGCCGACCCAAACTGGGCCTGGTGGACGATCCTGGAGCCGTTCCAGGTTAATTGGGCGGCCCGCATCGACCGCGTGACCGTGACCAACATCCTGGTGGACCGGATCCACCTGAGCGGCAAGTGGCTCGCGCCGGAACTGATCATCGACCAACTGCAGGCGAATCTTTACGAAGGTCGGGCGCACGCCAGCGCCCGCATCAACGTCGGCACTCGCGCGGTCCAGTCTGACTGTGAATTTGATTTCGACGTGCATCGTATTGCGCCGTTGTTGACCCCTGACAGCCAACGCTGGCTCCGGCAATACAGCTGGAATCAGCCACCCAAAGTCGCCGGGCGCGCCGGGCTGGTTCTCCCCGCCTGGACCAACAGTCAACCCGACTGGCGCGGCGAGGTCCTCCCGACGGTCGTCCTGGATGGCTTTCTCGAGGGCCGAGACGCGGCTTACCGCGGCGTCCCGGTCAGCCACGCGCAGACCCATTTCAGCTACTCTAACTTCGTCTGGCGTCTGCCGGATTTTGTCGCGACCCGTCCCGAGGGCCGGGTCGAGTTCGCCCACACGGCCGATTCGCGCACCCACACCTACCATTTCAAAGTCCGCAGCCAGATGGATCCTCTGGCGCTCAAACCGATGTTCGGTGAGAAAGCGTCGCGGGCCTTCGACCTCTTCGAGTTCACCACCCCGCCGCTCATCGAAGGAGAAGTCAGCGGCCGCTGGCGCGAGCCGGACACGATCGCGGCGACGGCGGCAGTGAGCGCAGCCAACTTCGTCCTTCGAGGCGAGCCGGTCAGCGATTTCACGGCCGCCGTCGAGTACACCAACCGATCCATCATGGCCACCGGCGTGTCGCTTCGCAGCGCCGAAGAACGGGTTACCGCCGTCGGCGTCGGCTTCGATCTGTCCGCGGAGAGGGTTTATCTCCTGGACGCCGTGAGCAGGATGGATCCGCAGCGCGTCACGCGCGTCATTGGGCCCAAGGTCGCAAAAACGCTCAGCCCCTATGTATTCAAGCAACCGCCCCACGCGCGCGTCAAGGGCTGGGCTGAAGTCCGCCACGGCAGGCAAGCAGACATGCAATTCGAGATTTCCGGCGGGCCGTTTAACTACATGAAATTCAACGTGCCGCAGATCAGCGCCATGGTGCATTGGGTGGATGAAACCGTCACCATCACCAACGTCGCCGCCGATTTTTACAACGGACGGCTGGCCGGTGATTTTCACGTGGATTTTGCGGGCGATACGAACGCCGACTTCCAAATGAACGCGCGGGTCACGGACACCGACCTGCATCTGCTGATGAGCGATATTTCCTCGCCGACGAACCGGCTGGAGGGGATTCTCGGCGGCGAGCTTATCATTACGAACGCCAATACGCATGACTGGGGAAGCTGGAACGGCTTCGGCAACGTCCGTCTCCGCGACGGTTTCCTTTGGGACATTCCGCTGTTCGGCATCTTTTCACCCATTCTGGACGCGGTGATTCCCATTCCCGGAGTCGGCAACAGCCGCGTCAGCGGCGGCACCGCGACCTTTAACATTCGCAACAGCGTCATTCGCACCGACGATATGGACATTCGTTCCCCGGCTATGCGTCTGGCGTACCGGGGCGCGATCGACTTCAAGGGGAACGTCGATGCGCGGGTGGAAGCGCGCCTTCTCCGCGATGTTTGGGTGGTCGGTCCGTTGGTCAGCCTGGTATTGTCTCCACTCACGAAGCTGTTTGAGTACAAAGTGACCGGTACCTTGCGGGAACCGGAGAAGGAACCGCTTCATATTCCCAAGCCGTTCCAGTTTCCGTTCCATCCTTTCAAGACGCTCAAGGAAATGTTCACAGAGGAAAAAAGCCCGTCGCCAGCCCGGGAAAAGCCGCCGACGCCTCAGCGCTGACGGCGGACGCGCCAGGCGATTTCCGACTCAGGCGACCTGTGGTTACCGTGGTCGGGA
>DATEKZ010000112.1:0-2565 GCA_035277185.1 Verrucomicrobiia bacterium | reverse complement strand
GATGCCCGGCACGCAGCAGGCCATGACGCGCAACGAACAGGGCGTTTGGAGTGTAACCACCGGCCCGCTCGATCCCGGCCTGGCCATCTACACGTTCACCATCGACGGCGTAACGACGCCCGATCCGATCAACCCGCGCATCAAGTTGCGCGCTCGTACTTCCGCAAGTCTGGTGGATGTGCCGGGCCGCCCGCCTGAGTTGTGGGAGGCGCGCGATGTTCCGCACGGCGCGGTGGAAGTGAATTGGCAGAAATCCAAAATCACCGGCGACACGCGCGCGTATCACGTCTATACGCCGTCGGGTTATGATGCGGCCCGGGCCACGCGCTATCCTGTTTTGTATCTTCTCCACGGCAACAACGACACCGCTGCGGGCTGGACGGACGTGGGCAAGGCGAACTTCATTCTCGACTATCTGGTGGAGGTCGTTCCGTTGCTGTTTCGCAAGGACAGCAAATCCAATTGAGCGAGTGCTGTTGACCACTCTTAAGAAGAACTGGCGAAAGGTTCGGGGGTTGTATTGAATCCCACCCATGAACACACGCACGGCTTTCGCGATGAAGCGATTTTGGCGGGTCGTTCTTTGTTTGACCTGCCTTTTGAGTCTGCCGTTTGCCGGTATTGCGGCACAGTCCCAACCGAACATCATCCTGATTCTGGCCGATGATCTCGGTTGGGCCGATTTGTCGTGTTACGGCAGCGACTTGTACGAGACGCCGCACCTCGACCGGCTCGCGCGTGACGGGATGAAGTTTACGCAGGCCTATTCGGCCTGCACGGTGTGTTCCCCCACACGCGCGGCAATCCTGGCCGGTAAATATCCCGCGAGGCTTCATGTCACAGATTGGATTCCCGGCCTGCCGCCGGAAAATCCGAAGTTGCTGGTGCCGCCTTGGACGAAATATCTGCCGCTCGATGAAATCACCATCGGGCGCGCGCTTCGATCCGCGGGCTACGTCACGGCCAGCATCGGCAAGTGGCACCTCGGCGGCGAGGAGTATAGGAGTATTATCCTGAGAAGCACGGCTTCGACATCAATGTTGCGGGCAGTTCCGCGCCGGCGCCGCCAAGCTATTTCGCTCCTTACAAAATCGCGACCCTGCCGGAAGGTCCCCAGGGCGAATACCTCACCGATCGGCTGGGTGAGGAAACCGCGCGGTTCATCGAACAGCACAAGGACAAGCCATTCTTCCTCTACATGCCGCTCTTCGCCGTCCATACGCCCATTCAGGGCAAGGAGGCGCTCATTGCAAAGTACCGCACGAAAAAGCGTCCCGGCCTCAAACAGACCAACGCAATGTATGCTGCCATGATCGAAAGCATGGACGATTCGGTGGGCCGCATCCGTCGCAAACTCGACGAACTCAAGCTGGCCGATCGGACGGTTGTCGTCTTCGCTTCCGACAACGGCGGACGGGTGCCGACGACCTCGAATCATCCGCTCCGCGTGGGCAAAGGTTCCTGCTATGAAGGCGGTACGCGCGTTCCGTTGATCGTGCATTGGCCCGGCGTGACGAAACCCGGAAGCGTGTGTGAGATGCCGGTCATCAGCATGGATCTGTATCCCACGATTCTCGAAATCGCCGGCCGCAAAGAGGCCGCTGGCAAAAGTGTGGATGGCGCGAATCTTGTCCCGCTGTTACGCCAGGACGGCGAATTGAAACGCGATGCGCTGTTCTGGCACTACCCGCATTACCAGCATTACCAACTCGGCGGCACCACGCCCTACGGCGCTATTCGCGCGGGCGACCTCAAATTGATCGAGTTCTTTGATGACATGCGCGTGGAGCTTTACAACCTGCGCGAAGATATCGGTGAGCAGCGCAATTTGGCAGCCCAGATGCCGGCGAAGGCCGATGAGCTGCGCGCCCGATTACATGCCTGGCGCAAGGAAATCGGCGCGCAGATGCCCTCGCGCAACCCGGATTACGATCCTTCGAAACCCGAACATGATCCCGCTGCGACGAAAAAGCCGGAGACCGGCAAACAATAACCCGATGGGACAAGCTGAAATGCTTCCGCAACGAACAGCCTTCCGACGATGCCGGTTTCACCATTGGTTTTTGCTGATATTTGCGGTTTGCGTGGCGCACTCTCCGGCTGCCGACTCGCCCTCTCCATCTGGGAATGCAACAGACGATTCGCGAGTTGCCGTTGACCAGACTGGCGTCCGTCGGCAGGAAATTCGGACCAATCTGGTCGGAGACCTTTACCTCCCGCCGACGACGGGGCTCGTGCCGGGAATTATTCTTCTCGGCGGCTCGGATGGCGAGCCGATGAAAGAGCGCTCCGCATCGCTCGCCTCTCACGGCTACGCCGTGCTGAACCTGTTTTATTTCGGACACGCTTCGTTACCGAAGGAGTTATCCGGAGTGCCGGCGGAATACCTGACGAACGCTGTTTCGTGGCTGCAGACCCGGGAACGCGTCGATCCGGCGCGAATCGGTGTCATCGGCCACTCGCGTGGGGCAGAGGCCGCATTCGTGATGGCGGCACTTCGTCCTGACGTGAGAGCCGTCGTGGCCGTCGCGCCGAGTTCGGTGGTTTGGCCAGGCCCGGGCGCAT
>DATEKZ010000111.1:0-2214 GCA_035277185.1 Verrucomicrobiia bacterium | reverse complement strand
CCCCACTGTTTCAGATTGTTCAGGCAGCCAATGCTCCTGGCTTTTTCCTTTGCCTTCGCCAGCGCCGGAAACAGCAACGCGGCAAGGATCGCAATGATGGCGATCACCACCAGGAGTTCGATCAACGTGAATGCCTGCATCCTGTTCATGTTGTCTCAAGGGCAACACGGAAAACGGGGGGCAGCTTAGCGCGTCGGGCGGGGCTGCCAATGGGTACTTTTACCCATTCAACGCCGGTCCGCCGCCGCGATCATTCAAAACAATCACTTACGCTGCCCCATTGTGGAAACGCTCCCGGCATATCGGAGGGCGATTACCCCCCAGCCGGCCAGGGCTGGAGTCAGTTTTCGGTGCGCTGCGTCCCGGACGGCCGCACGGCCCCCGGGGTGGGAAGGTGTCACCGCGCCTGTTCAATCCTGCCGAAGCTCTTGCCAGAGCTGGTCAAAACCTCCATGAACTCTGCAGACCGAATTGATTCTTGTCGTAGGAGAAGAGATTGTCGTTGGAATTGTTTCGCTCGTGCGAGTAGTAGATTCCCGCGGACCACTGAGCGGTGATATAGGCGTCGAGACCGACCCGTGCCCGGAAGATATCGTCCTGGCGTCCGCTCGTAACGCCGGTAACCGTGGCCTCGTAATCCGAATGACTGTAGTTGCCCCCGATCGTCGCGACAAATCGATCAAAAAAATGCTGCGCGACGGAGACGCCGGCGCCTGTGCTCAGGTAGTTCTGGCTGTCGGACTGCGCCGAGCTGTAATAGCTCTGAAACAGCGAGAGCGTCAGCGTGGTCTCATGCCAGGGGCGATACGTTGCCGCAACGTCCCACACCGGCGACAGCGTGTCATCAACTCCGCCGCGGTACTGGCGCAATTCGCCTCCCGCTGACGCGCTCAGGTTGAGCTTGTCGGTGATGAACGACACGGCGCGCACGCGGAGTTGCTCGTAAGTCTGGTCCGGGTTTCGACCGGAGGGCTGATTGGTCGCCGGCTGGACGTCCAGGTAGCCGATCACCACGCCGACGCCGAGGCTGAGCTTGGGACTCAACTCGTAATTCAGCCAGTCGCTGTTCGACCAGTCGCGACTCGAAGTAAACTGCTCGTAATCCGTCAGCGTCAGCGCCGCATCCACCTGCAGCGAAGTCTTGTAGCCCAACCGCCACTCTGAAGTGAGATGGGTGGCGGCGGTGAATTGATCGGTGCGGCCCCCGACGTCCGGGACCGGTTGGGAAGTCACGAGAAATCGCTGATCGAATCCGAGTTTCAGTTTGTTCCCCGTCAGGCGGCCGGCGATGCTCGCGGCGTGATCGACCGAATTCAGCTCGTCGTGGTCGGCGTAAAATCTGAACGCAGGCGTGTACTCCAGCGTGAACAGCTTCGCTCTGGCCGGGTTGGCGTTTCTGGCCGTGGCGGCGAACCCCGGAGCGATGGTCCACGTGACATCCTTGAGCCGGTTGGTCGCGGTGCTGTTGATATTGTCATCGTGATAGACCGTGCCCGAAATCCGGGGATAGAACTCGAATGGCCCCGCTCTGAATAGCCCGTCCGGCTGCGCCGTGGTCAGGAGGCGGTTCGCGGCATCCAACGCCCGCGGCACATCCGCCGGCGCCACCAGTTCACCCATCGGCAGGGCGGCGGAAACGTCGCAAACCGGCGCCAGCGCCACGGCCAACAGCACCCCCGACACGGTGAACGATGTTGCGCCCCGGGCCATTTTCACAAGGTGCATCCGGGATGGCCGGGTCGGAATGAGCGCCGTTCTCGAGTGGCGTTGTCGTCCCGGGTTGAGTTTGTCAGCCAGGCAAGGCTTCCTTGCCCGTCGGCGTGGCTGCGCAACTTCGTGGTATCGGGCGTTCCCGAACGGATTTCGTGGCAGAGAGCGAGAGGCATGATCTGTGTGCCCGAAACCTAATGAGAGGCCCGTCCTCAGGTCGAGCCAAAACTGCGTTGGACGCGCGTCCCACAAGCCTACAAGAATGACTCATCCCCGCCATTAGCCCCTAAATGCCGCCCTGTACGATAAGTGGATTTCCTTCTGGACGGGTTCCAGCTTTGTGGCATGAAAGCACCGCATTTTGCGATAGGGAAATCAGGCTTCGCCGAGGCGGTGTCAGAAACTCATCGACGAAATTGGCCCGTGAGCGCGGCCTTTAATGCGACACCGAACCGTGTTGTGCCGTAAAACCAGACAAACGGATACCTGCCCCTCCAACAATCT
>DATEKZ010000110.1:0-7361 GCA_035277185.1 Verrucomicrobiia bacterium | reverse complement strand
AGAAATGGGTGCAACACCTTGCCGGCACCAATTACCAATCGGATGTCGGTCTGGCCGCGCTCGACGTGGACCGCGACGGCTGGACGGACCTGGTTTGCAGCGGCGTGTGGTACCGCAATTCGGGCAAACCGCGCGAGCAGGAGTTCCAGCGTTTCGGGTTCGCCACGAACGCGGCGGGCGCCCATGATATTCTTGCCGCCGACGTCGATGGCGACGCGCACCCCGACATCGTGATGATGGGGGACGAGCGGACCGCGTTAAACTCGCTTTGCTGGTTCAGAATTCCCGTCGATCCCAAACAGCCCTGGCAACGCCAGGATATTGGCCCACCCGTTCATGGCGCGATCACGCCTGCGGGTGTCATGGATGTTGACGGAGATCGCGACCTCGACGTCCTGCGCGCCGATACGTGGTTCGAGAACAAGGACGGAAAGGGGCGCGAGTGGGTGGCGCACGCGAACATTCCGATGGGCCGCAAAGGCCCGTTCGGCGTTTGTGTGCGGACGGCCGTGGCCGACCTCGACGCCGACGGCAGGAAGGAGATCGTGATGGCCGACGCCGACATCACTGACTCCCGCGTCGTCATCTTGCGCAACCTCGACGGCAAGGGAGGGAAATGGTCGAAAGAAGAATTGCCGCAAAGCTTCAAGTATGGGTCGTTGCATGCACTGGCCGTCGCCGACCTGAATGGCGATGGCCGCCCTGACATCATCGCAAACGAGCAGGAGGAACTCCTGCCCGAAGGGCGCGAGAATCCGCGCTGGATCGCCTGGGAGAACCTTGGGAACGGGAAATTCACCGAACGCATCCTGCTCGACACGAAACTGGGCGGCCACGAGTTGCAAGCCGGCGACGTGGACCGGGACGGCGACATGGACATCTGTTCGAAGCCGTGGGGACCACGTCCGTGGAATGGCAACGGCGGCAGGATGCACGTGGACTTTCTCGAGAACCAGTTGAAGTCGGTGAAGTAGATCCCGCGATGCATTTCGTTCGACGCCAATTCGGCCGAGTCTGGCTCCTTCTCTTCCTGTTGGCTGGATTCAACCCTTTGGGCGCGGCGGAGCGTTTGCGGCTGATCATCGAGACCGACGCCGGCGGCGATCCGGACGACGAGCAATCACTGGTTCGATTCCTTCTTTACGCCAACGAATGGGACCTCGAAGGTATCATCGCGAATCGACCGCACGCCCGTGACGGCGAGAACAAGAATTCCGAACGCACCGGGCTGGGAATCGTCCGGCGGCAGCTAAAGGCCTACGGGGAGTGTTATCCCAATCTGGTTCAGCATGACCCGCGCTACCCGACCCTCGACCATCTTTGGCAGCGCACGGTCGCCGGTCACGACAACACCGATGATGCCGTGAACCTGATCATCACCGCTGTGGATCGTGATGACCCGCGTCCAATCTGGTATTCCGACTGGGGCACGGACCACGGCGCGGCGACCAACAACTTGAGGCGCGCGCTTGACCAGGTGCTGCGCGAACGCGGACGGGAAGGATACGCCGGATTCAAGAGCCGCTTCCGATTGAGTTCCGCAGACGCGTTCGGCGAACACACGTCGGGGATTGAACCTCCGTTCCCTCTTTGGGTGGACACGTGGCGCCCCGAGATGGACGGCAAACGGTGGTATCATCGTTTCTCCGCGATCACCGCGCGCGCCGGCGGATTTGATCTGGCCCGCGATTGCCTGACCGGTCACGGTCCGCTCGGTGCGCTGTATCCGACGAATACGACGCACTGGCAGAAGGAGGGGGACAGCCTCAGTTTCATCTATCTGATTCCCACGGGGCTAAGCGATCCGAATGATCCGACGCTGGGGGGCTGGGGCGGGCGGCTCGGCCGCCACGAACGGTTTACCGGGAAATCCTACTACTGGGCGAACCAACTCGACGCCTGGAACGCCACAACCAACCGCGACAACACCCTGGCGCGCTGGGCTGATGCCATCCAGAACGACTTCAAGGCGCGGCTGGATTGGTGCGTGAAACCGCCTGGAGAAGCCAACCATCCGCCGGTGGTAAAGGTGAATGGAGGACTGACGCGTACCGTCAGGTCCGGCGACACGGTTCCTCTCGACGCCATCGAGTCGAGCGACCCGGATCGCAATCGGCTTCGCTTCGAGTGGTTCCATTACCCCGAACCGGGCAGCTATGGCGGTGGGCGCATCGAAATTCGCGACTCCGCGTCGGCGAAAGCGTCCTTCGTCGCGCCGCGGGTTTCCTCGGCCCAAACGGCGCCTGTCATCCTGGCGATCACCGATGACGGTTCCCCTGCGCTGACGCGATATCAGCGCGTCGTGGTCTCGGTCGGACCGAGTGCGGGTCGTTCGAATTGAGCACACCAGTTTCAACCGGTGCGAAGTTGTTCTTGAAAAGTTCGGCGGCAGACGCTAAGTCACGAGTCATGACAGGTGTTGAGAGCAATCTCCGGCGACGCTGAAATCCCCGCAACGGGATTTGACGCCCACCCCGCATCGTCCTTTCTCCGTTCTCAAGCCAACCCATGAAAGACATCATTCCCCCGCCGCCGCCGATCGTCCGCAATCAGTTCGAGACGGTGCGCGAGCTGTTCCGCAGGCACGTTGTCCCGAGTTACACTCGCTTCGACATTGCGTTCAGCCGCGGTTCGGGAAGTTACCTTTGGGACGTGAGCGGCAAGCGCTACCTCGACCTTGGGGGGGGCATCGCGGTCTGCTCGCTGGGTCACGCGAATCCCGAAATCACCCAGACGCTCATCGAGCAATCACAGAAGCTCGTGCACGTCTCGAACCTCTACTATCACGAACCGCAGGGCCGGCTGGCGCAGCAAATCGTGAAGCACCTCGCGCCGGGCAAGGTGTTTTTCTGCAACAGCGGCGCCGAAGCGAATGAAGGACTGTTCAAGCTGGCGCGGAAATTCGGCCACGATGAAGGCCGATTTGAGATCATCACGGCGAACAACTCGTTTCATGGACGGACTCTGGCCGGCATCGCGGCGACCGGACAGGAGAAGGTGAAGAAAGGCTTCGAACCGATGGTCGCGGGCTTTGGCCAGGTGCCGTTCAACGATCTCCAGGCGATGCGCAACGCGATTTCACCGGCGACGGCGGCGATCCTCATCGAGGGCGTTCAGGGCGAAGGCGGCATCACTCCGGCGACACCCGAGTATCTGATCGGCTTGCGGCAACTCTGCGACGAGAAAAAGCTGCTGTTGCTCACGGATGGCGTGCAATGCGGGCACTTCCGTACGGGGCGATTCCAGAGTTTTCAACGGATTCTGGAAAACGCGGAACACGGAATGCCGAACGCGGAACAGTTTCTGCCCGATGGCATCTCGATGGCGAAGTCGCTGGGCGGCGGATTTCCGATCGGCGCGTTTTGGGTTCGCGACAAGTACGCGGATCTGCTGGGCGCCGGAACACACGCCTCCACCTTCGGCGGCACTCCGCTGGGATGTTCGGTCGCGCTCAAGGTCCTGGAAGTCATCGAACGCGACAGACTCGCCGACAACGCCCGGAACACCGGCGAGTTTTTGAAAACCGGACTTCAGCGCCTGGTCAACCGCTACCCCGAAGCGCTGAAGTCAGTCCGTGGTCTCGGCTTCATGATCGGGCTGGAACTGGTCCGGAAGGAGAGTCTGGATGCTTTTGCGGGCGTTGAGGGTACGGCTTCCGTCCAGTTCGTCAACCGACTGCACGAGGCCGGGTTGCTGACGATTCCGAGCGGCGCGCAGGTCGTCCGCCTGCTGCCGGCGTTAAACCTTGCGGAGCACCAGGCTGAAGAAGGTTTATCCACCATCGAACGCGTGGTGAAATCTTTGGTCTGACGGTCTGCGCGACATCTTCGTTCGTGACGAACGCGCCGGGATGTGCTCTACAAAATGCTTTTCGAGACGGTTCCCGACACAACGATCATGAAACACTTGTTGTCTTTGGAGAAGTTGGCGCGCGCCGACATGGAGCAGATTCTTTCGGCATCGGGTCCCATGAAGAAGGATCGCGGCCGGCACGCGCGGCTTCCGCTCACGGGCCAGATCTGGGCGTTGATATTCAGCAAGTCCTCGACGCGAACCCGCGTTTCCTTTGAGGTCGGCATCCGCGAGTTGGGCGGCGACGTGATGTTTCTCAGCGCCAATGATATTCAGATCGGCCGCGGGGAGCCCATCAAAGACACCGCCCGCGTCCTGGGCCGGATGATTCACGGCGCGGTGATTCGCACGTACGCGCAGAACGACGTGGAGGAATTCGCGCAGCACTCCGGCGTGCCGACCGTGAACGCGCTGACCGATGGCGAGCATCCCTGCCAGGTGTTGACGGACATCTTCAGTTTTCAGGAGAAGCGCGGGCCGATCCAGGGCAAGGTCGTCACGTTCATCGGGGACGGAGCGTGCAACATGCCGATCTCGTGGGTTTGGGCGGCGGCGAAGCTTGGATTTGAATTGCGGATCGCCGCGCCCAGGGCGTTCCAGCCTCCCGCGGCTCTCGTGTCGCGTGCGGGGGGCGAGGTGATTTGCACCGAAGACCTCAAGGCGGCCGCGACCGGCGCCGACCTTCTGTACACGGACGTTTGGGTTTCGATGGGAAAAGAAGGCGAGGCGGCTGAACGGATCAAGCTCTTGAGCGGTTATCAGATCAACCAATCCCTGGTGAAACTGGCGAAACCCGGCGCGCTGGTGATGCACTGTCTCCCCGCCTATCGCGGCAAGGAGATTGACGACGAAACGCTCGAAGCGAATGCGCAGACGATTTTCGATCAGGCCGAGAACCGGCTTCATGTGCAAAAAGCCATTTTGAGCTGGATTGTGTCATAAGCGGTCCGTGATGAGTCGTTGGCCGTCCGGTGGCGTCCGCGAAGTTGCGACAACGACCGGCAACTGACGACTGACAACTGACAAAACGAGGGCTAGACGCCCTGCCAGCCACTGTTAAGCTAATGGCGATATGTCAACGCAAGCTCCGGTTGCGCCCCAAAAAGTCAATCTGCGACGGCCCGATGTCATGGAGGCCGTGCAGGCTCAGGTCATTTCGCATTATCGCAGCGAACTCGTCGACCGCATTCGCGCCAATGGCCGAGTGCTGTCGGCCGACGGCCTGTTGACGGTCAAGCTGGCGAAGGAATTCGGCTTCTGTTACGGGGTGGAACGCGCGATCGACCTTGCCTACGCAGCCCGCAAAGTGTTTCCGCCCCCCAAGGAGATTTATCTGCTCGGCGAGATCATTCACAACCCCGAGGTGAACGATCAGATTCGCAACATGGGAATTCAGACCATCCCACCCAAACCAACGGACGCCGATATCGGCCGATTGAGCAGCAACGACGTGGTGATCATTCCCGCGTTTGGCACCGAAGTTGGGACGCGGAAGAAGCTGGAGGAAAAGGGCTGCATCATGGTGGACACCACGTGCGGCGACGTGATGAGCGTCTGGAAGCGGGTGCGCCAATACTCAAAGGAGTCCGTCACCAGCATCATTCACGGCAAAGCCAAGCACGAGGAGACCAAAGCGACGACCTCGCAGGCGACCGCTTACGGCTCGGGCCATTACCTGGTCGTCTTCAACCTCGATGAGACCGACTACGTCTGTAGTTACATCCTGAACGGCGGCGACAAGGAGGAGTTCCTGGAGAAATTCAAGGGGGCGTACTCACCCGGGTTCGACCCGGAGGTCCATCTCAAGGCCATTGGCGTGGCGAACCAGACGACGATGCTGCGCGGCGAGACGGAGGAAGTCCAGCGCCGGTTCAAAGCGGCGATGGAGAAGAGGTACGGCACGGAGGACCTCCCACACCATTTTCGTTTCTTCGACACGATTTGCGGCGCGACGCAGGACCGGCAGGACGCGCTGGAGAAGATGCTCAAGGAGACGATGGACCTCCTGCTCGTCGTCGGCGGCTACAATTCATCGAACACGTCGCACCTCGCCGAAATGGGCGAGGCGAAGCTGCCGACCTACTTCATCAAGAACGCCGCCAAAATGGTTTCCGACAAACTGATCGTGCATTACAACCAGCACATCGGAAAGGAAGTCGAGACCCGCGACTGGTTGCCGGCCGGAAAAATCACCGTCGGCATCACCGCCGGCGCATCCTGCCCGAACAACCTGATCGAAGACGCGATCCGCCGTTTGTTCGAGTTGAAGGGTGTCTCCGTGCAGGAATTGCTGGCAAACTGACGGGAATGCCTCGGACCCGCCAGGAGCTGGAGCAGATCGAAAAGCAGTTTCTGGCGCCGTATGCTCAATTCAGCGCGGAAACCCGGGGACGAAAGTTCCCCGAGGAGCCGGCGGATTGGCGGACCGAATATCAGCGCGACCGGGACCGTGTCATCCATTCCCGCGCCTTCCGGCGCCTCGAGTACAAAACCCAGGTTTTCCTGAATGGCAGTGGTGACCACTTGCGGACGCGGTTGACCCACACGATGGAAGTGGCGGCCATCTCGCGCAACATTGCGCGCGCGCTGAAACTCAACGAAGACCTCGCCGAGACCATCGCACTCGCGCATGATCTGGGGCATTCACCGTTCGGGCACAAGGGTGAAATGGTCCTGAACAAACTCATGGCCGGGCATGGCGGGTTCGAACACAACCGCCAGAGTTTGCGGGTCGTGGAGGATCTCGAGCAGAAATACCCGGGTTTCGCCGGACTCAACCTGACCTGGGAAACCCGCGAGGGCCTGGCCAAACATTCCACCAGCTACGATCATCCCGAGGATCGACAGGACTTCGCCGCCAGATCGTCGTCGCTGGAGGCGCAGGTTGCCAATCTTGCCGACGAGATCACTTACTACAGCCACGACCTCGATGACGGCCTCGATTCGGGTTTGCTTTCCGAGAAGACGCTCAGTCGCGACGTGCGCGTCTGGAACCACGCCGCCCGAAAAGTCAAACGGGCCCACGGCGAACTCGCCGACGAATGCCGCTGGTACTTCATCATTCGCTGCATCATTGACGAACAGGTGCGCGACGTGGTCGAAACGACGGAGGAAAGGATCTTCGACGCCAGCGTGAAAACCGCGGACGAAGTGCGGGCGCAAGCTGCGGCCCTCGTGCAATACAGCCCGAAACGGCGCAAGTTCAACCTGGAACTTCGTGATTTCCTTTACGACAACCTCTATTACAACCCGGTTGTTCACGAACCGAACCAGCGCGCCGTCCGGATGATGGAACAGCTGTTCCATCACTATCTGGAGCATCCGCAGGAGGTTGGCGGGCAGTCCCGGAAACGAATCAAGAAGGAGGGTTTACACCGCGCCGTATGCGACTACATCGCAGGCATGACGGATCGCTACGTGATTCGGGAACACCAGCGGCTGTTCGGCGTAAAGTTGTAGGGTACCTGCCGCTCACGGCGCCGTCGGCGGGCTGGCTCCCTCTTTCGTCC
>DATEKZ010000109.1:0-10697 GCA_035277185.1 Verrucomicrobiia bacterium | reverse complement strand
GTGTAGGAAGCAAAGATCGGCAGGTTAGGGTGTTCCTTCTTCAGTTCACCGTACACGTGGCGATGCAACTCCACATAAGCCTGCCACTTGTCTTTGCCGGCGCTGAAGATTTCGTTCACCTCGATCCCAATGGCGAGATAGTCCGGTTGAAAGAATTCGATGCTGCGCCGGCAATAGTTGAGATAAGCCTTCTTGACCAACGGATCGTCATAGGTCTTGCCGCGCAATTCAGGTGGAAGCGGCGAGGCGCCCTTCTCAGCAAGCTTCAGCTCCCCGCGGCCGGGTGAAATCGCGAGATACACTTTCGCTCCGGGTGGCGTCATCGACCGTTTGGTTTCACGATCGCTCACGAGTTCCCTCGGGAATGGTTCCTCCCGCAGCGCTTCGGCCCACGGCACGCCTTCGATGTGATGGGCGATGAGATCGGCGTTGGTGCGAACAAATTGGCGTGTCTGGTTCACCGCTTCGGCGGTGATGTCATGCGGAAACGCCGTGAAGCCCATCCGAAACGGACGCGGGGACGGCACTGAGGGAACCGCGGCGGCATTTTGAGCCGCCGATTTCGAACCCGCGGCTGCCCCCAGGACGAGGACGGTCACGGCAATAAAGCCAGCGTTCTTCAGCAATTGGCGGAAGGCGAATTTCAATGGCGCGGGTGGTCGAAATCGTTTCGACTGGCTTCGCAGTCCCCATGCCGTTGAGAGCAACCGCGTTAAGTGTGTTGGAGGTAAACAGTTCCGATGGCGACATCCAGCCGGTGATCTCGCCAACAGTTCGTTCGTGGGATTTGCGCGTCCCGCAAATGGGACTCTCGTGGAATCAGCGGGTCGCGCCGGCAAAACGTCTTGCCTCGTCCTCGCTCAACTCCTTAATTTCTTCGACCAGCATCTCCTCGATGACCGCCGCCGTCGCCGTGATCGTGGGCCGCTCAAAAAATCGCCGCATCGGCACCTCCACCTGGAAGGTCTCGCGTATTCGCGAAAGGACCTGAGTGACAAGCAGGGAGTGTCCGCCGAGTTCAAAAAAATCGTCGTTTACACCCACCTGTTTCAGGCCGAGCACGTCGCGCCAGACCTCGGCCAGGGTCGCTTCGGTCGGCGTGCGCTGCGTTGAAGGCTGCTCCACACCGGAGGGAGCGACGTCGGGCGCCGGTAACGCGCGCCGATCTGTCTTGCCGTTCGGCGTCAGTGGGATTCTTTCGAGTTGGACGAATGCGCTCGGGACCATGTGGGCGGGCAGCTTCTCCTTCAGGAACCGGCGCAACGCGCTGGCGTTGTCCGCGGCGCCCGGTCTCATCACTACATAAGCCACGAGGCGGGCGTCGCCAGGAGTATCCTGGCGGACAATCACGACGCTCGCGCTGACGGATGCGTGTTGACGTAACGCCGCTTCAATCTCGCCCAGTTCGATTCGAAATCCACGCACCTTCACCTGATAATCCTGCCGTCCCAGAAACTCGATATTCCCATCGGCCAGGTAGCGCGCCCGGTCGCCCGTCCGGTAAATCCTCGCAGACGGATCGCCACTGAAGGGATTGCCGATGAATCGTTCCGCCGTCAGTTCCGGGCGATTCAGGTAACCCCGCGCCAGTCCGGCGCCACCGATAAACAGTTCACCGGGCACCCCCACCGGAACCGGCTGAAGGTTCCGGTCCAGAATATAAACCTGCGTGTTGCCAATGGGCCGGCCGATGGTGGCGCGCCCCTCCGGCAGTCGCAACGCGAACGTCGAATAGGTCGTGGATTCCGACGGACCATACAGGTCATAGACCTTCTTGAGGCGTGGCAGCCTGTAGAGCTGTTGCACCAGAGACGTGGACAGCGGTTCCCCCGCCAGATTGATCGTTCGCACGGATTCCGGCACCCTGCCCATCCTCAACAACTCACTCATCGCCGACGGGACGGCGTTGATCAGGGTCACAGGGTGCGTCGTCCGGTTGGGCAACTGCACGGCATTCTCGGCCAGAACCACCGTTCCTCCCCAGCTTAACGGCGCAAACAGCTCGAAGACCGACAGGTCGAAACAGATCGAGGTGGAGGCCAGCACTCCGCTCAGTTCCTCCGGACTGAAGACGCTTCGGACCCAGTGAAGAAAGGCGGCAGCGTTGCGATGTTCGATGGCGACCCCTTTTGGCGTTCCGGTCGAGCCGGAGGTATAGATCACGTAGGCCAGATTGCCGCCTGCGGCCTTGCGGGACGGGGCGGTTTGCCTGCCCGTCGAACGGGAGGCATGACGTTCGACATCCAGACAGACGGTAGTCAGGTCGGGCAGGTCAAGGTTCAACCGCTGGCGCAGCGGTTGGGTGGTCAACAAAACCCGGGCGCGGGTATCCTCCAGGATGAAGGCCAGCCGTTCCTGGGGATAAGCCGGATCCAGCGGCACGTAGGCTCCGCCCGCTTTGAGAATGGCCAGCAGCGCCACGATCAGAGTCGGCGTGCGCTCCGCGCAGAGGCCCACCAGCGTTTCGGGACCCACGCCCAGGGAGCGCAGATGCCGGGCAAGTTGATCGGCCTGAGTGTTGAGTTCCCGATAGGTGAGGTCCTTCTTCTCGCCAACCACGGCCAGGGCTTCGGGCGTGCGCTCCGCCTGCGCCTCGAAGAGTTCGTGAACACACTTGTCCCGCGGATATTCGAGAGCGGTATCGTTCCACTCCACCAGCAATTGGCGCCGCTCCGTCTCGCTCGACAATGGCAGCTCGCCCATCCGCCGTTCCGGATCGGAAATGATTCCTCCCAGCAGGGTCTCGTACTGGTTGAGCAGCCGCGCAGCCGTGGCTTCGTCGAACAGCTCCGTGCTGAAATAGCAATCGAACGAAAAGTCATCGTCCGTTTCCGTCACATTGAAGTTGATGTCAAAATTGACGAATCGTTTGGGATTGCTGACGACCTCGACCTGCAGGGCGCCGAAGTTCAATCGCCCCCGCAGCCGGCCCACGTTGAACGTTACATTCGCGAGTGGCACGCGGTTCGGATCGCGCGGCAGATTGAGTTTCCGGATGAGGTTGCCAAAGGGATACACCTGATGCTCGAAAGCATTCAAGGCGATCTGCCGGATCGCCGCCAGATAATGGGCGAATCCCTGGTTCAGATCGGTACGACTTCGGATCGGGAGCAGATTCGCGCAATGGCCGACGAGGTTTTTGACACCGGACATGATCTGTCCGGCGGCCGGCACTCCCACCACGAGGTCGTCCTGGCCGCTCAATCGATGCAACAGGACGTTGAAAGCGGCGAGCAATGTGGTGAACGTCGTGCAGCCGCGCTCGGCGCTCAGGCGCCTGAGCCCGGAAGCCAGCGAAGACGGCAAAACGCGGGCCTGATAGCCGCCTGCGTAAGTCCGGCTCGCGGGTCGGGGCCGGTCAGTCGGCAGTTCCATTACCGGGACCGAATCGCCGAATTGTTGCAGCCAGTAACTCTCGGCGACCGCCCGGTCGCGGCCTTTTCGCTGCGCAGACTGGCGTTGGGCGTACTCACCGAACTGCGTGGCCGGCATCAACGTCAGGCGCGCGCCGCGCGACCTGGCTCCGTAAATCTCACCCAACTCCCGCACCAACACCGCCAGCGACCAGCCGTCGCAAATGATGTGGTGCACGACCAACACGAGCAGATGATGCTGTCCCGACAGTTGAAGCACATGGGCGCGGAGCAGCGGGCCGTGGACAAAATCAAACCGATGCTGGATCTCGCGTTCGATGATCTCCTTCACGCGCTCGCCGCTTCGTTCCTTCTGATTCGACAGATCAATCAGCGGCACTTCAATCTCGCTCGCGGCCGCAATATATTGCACATCTCCGGCGGGGCTGAATGTGGTCCGCAACGCCTCGTGCCGTCCGACCAATTGCTGCAGGGCGCTCTGCAGCGCTTCCATTTGAAGGGGTCCCCGCAGATCCAGGGTAGCCGACTCGTTGTACGCGGTGGAAACCGCGGCGCCCATTTGCGCGGCAAACCAGATTTCCCGTTGCGCGTCGGTCAGCGGCACCGTCTTTACGCTGGTCCCGCCTCCAGCGGCGCGGCGGGGGGTTGAGCGTGATACGCCGGCACCGCTCTCCCCGGAAGCGGCTTGAGCCTCTAACGAACCGTTGCCCGGGACGCCGGGCGACTTCCGGGGGCCAAGGTGATCGGCCAGTTTTTCCAGCGTCGAAAATTCGTCGAGCAACTGGCGGAACGTGACGCTTGCGCCAAATCGTTTCTGGATCGCCTGGGTCGCCTGCGTCAGGAAAAGGGAATCGAAGCCAAGTTCAAGAAACGTGGCCGACGTGTCTGCCCGCGACAGATCCAGACCGGACAGCTCCTGAAAGATCGCTTTCAACTTTTCCAACGTCGCGTCTTCACGGCTTTCCGTTGTGTCCAAGCAGGCCTCGCCAGCCGGCTCTTTTTCCGACGCTTCGGGGCTCGCTGCTTTCGGTGGACGCAGACTTTCGCCGGATTCGATCCCGGCCGGTTCGGCCCAATAGCATTTCCGCTCGAACGGGTAGGTCGGCAGCGGCACCCGATGACGCCGCTCATGCCGGTAAAAGCCCGCCCAATCCACCGGCACTCCTGCGAGGCAGAGCCGGCCAAGCGCGGTCAGCAGCGTTCTTGCCTCCTGCGGTTGCTCCTGGACGGGGTTCAACGACGCGAGCGCGGATTGCTCGACGCGGCGGGCCGGATGCTGCCGGGCCAGCGTGGTCAAGGTCTGCCCGGGACCCACCTCCAGCAGAATGCGGACAGGGTCCTTCAAGAGTTCGGCGAGGCCGTCGCTGAACCGGACAGTGTGACGCAGATGAGTCGCCCAGTAATTCGGGTCGGTCGCCTCCTGTTGGGTAATCCATTGACCGGTGACGTTCGACACCCAGGGAAGCCGCGGGGCGTCCAGGTTCACCTTTTTGACTCTGGCAGTGAACGGTCGCAACGCGGGCTCCATCATCTGGGAATGGAACGCGTGCGAGGTTTGCAACCGACGGCACGCCACGCCGCGCTCTTCCAGCTTTGACTGGAATGATTCAATCGCGTCAGCCGGTCCGGAGACGACGCAGAGCGACGGCCCGTTGATGGCCGCGATGGAAAGCCGCCGCCCCAGATGCGGCCGCAGTTCCGCCTCCGGCATCCGCGCCACCAGCATGACCCCGCCGGGCTGGTTTTGCACCAGGCGGCCGCGCGCGGCGACCACCGCCAGCGCGTCCTCCAGTGTGAACACGCCGGCCAGGCACGCCGCGACATACTCGCCGATGCTGTGGCCGATCATGGCTCGCGGACGCACGCCCCAACTCATCCACAGTTGCGCCAGGGCAAACTCGATCACAAACATCGCGGGCTGCGTGAAGAGCGTCTGCGTCAATTGCTTCGCCGCCGCTTCGGCCTCGCTGGCGGGCGGGTAAAGAATTGACCGGAAATCGAGCTCCAGATGCGGCCGGAGGATTTCGCAACACCGGTCCACCTGCTCGCGGAAAACCGTTTCAGTATCGTAAAGTTCGCGCCCCATGTTGACGTGCTGGGCGCCCTGGCCAGGGAACATGAACACGACCGGCGGTTCGCTTTCGTTCGGCTCCTGCGTGAGGACACGTTTCGAATCGCGCGGCTCCAGCGCGGCCAGCGCGTCACGGACATCCCCACAGACCAGCATACGCCGATGACCGAAGGGTTTCCGGCCGGCCTGCAACGTGAAGGCCACGTCGGCTAAATCCAGGGCAGGATGCTGTTTCAAATGCTCGACCAGGTTGGCGGTAGCCGTTTCGAGGGCCGGCGCGCTTCTGGCGGACAGCAGCAGCAGTTGGCATGGGCGCGACTTGCCCGACGGCTCGACGATCGGCGCTTCTTCGAGCACGACATGCGCGTTGGTGCCGCCAATGCCGAACGAGCTGACACCGGCCCGACGCGGCCCGGACCCCGGCTTCCATTCGCGCAGCCTGTCGTTCACGTAGAACGGGCTGTTGGGAAAATCGACGTTGGGATCGGCGTGATGGAAATGCAGGCTGGGCGGCAGTTGCCGGTTCTGGAGCGCGAGGACGGTCTTGATCAGGCTGGCGACTCCGGCCGCCACGTCAAGATGGCCGATATTGCTTTTGAGAGAGCCGATGGCGCAGAAACCCTTCGCCGTCGTACCCGCGCGGAACGCCCTGATCAGCCCAGCGATTTCAATCGGGTCACCCAGCGGCGTTCCGGTTCCATGCGCTTCGATGTACGAAATCGTGTCCGGTTCGACGGCCGCATTCGATTGGGCCATGGCGATCACTTCGGCCTGACCGTCGATGCTGGGCGCGGTGTAGCCGGCTTTCAGCGAGCCGTCATTGTTCAAGGCGCAACCTTTGATGACCGCGCAGATATGATCGCCGTCCGCGAGCGCCTCGGATAATCGCTTCAGCACGACAATCCCGACGCCGTCACCCGAGACGGTTCCGGCGGCTCCGGCATCGAAGACACGACAGTGGCCGTCGGGCGAGATGATGCCACCCTCCTGATAGAGCTGGCCTCTCTTCTGCGGGAACGTAATGGAGACACCGCCTGCCAGCGCCATGTCGCACTGGTAGTTCAACAGGTTCTGGCAGGCGAGACACACCGCCACGAGGGAAGTGGAACAGGCGGTTTGAACGTTCAGGCTCGGCCCTCTCAGATTCAACTTGTAGGAGACACGGGTCGGCAGGAAATCCTTGTCGTTGCCGAGCATGGTTTGAAACGCGCCGACGAGGCCGATGAGATCGCGACGCGTCAGCAGGTTGGTGATCAGGTAACTGTTCATGCTCGAACCCGCAAACACTCCGATCAGGCCGCGGTAGGCATCCGGATTGTAACCGGCGTTTTCGAGCGCCTCCCAGGCGCATTCCAGGAAGACACGGTGCTGCGGGTCCATCACCTCGGCCTCCTTCGGGTTCACATTAAAGAAGGAGGCGTCAAACAGGCCGGAATCTTCCAGAATGGCCCGCGCCTTGACGAAATTCGGATCGTTCCTTGGCGGCGGACCCTCGAACAGCGACGACTCCACTTCCTCGCCGGTAAAGAAAGAAACGGACTCGACGCCGTCACGCAAATTACGCCAGAACTGGTCCAGGTCTTTAGCCGCCGGAAAACGGCCCGTCATTCCGATGATGGCGATACTCTCCGCCGGTGCTTCCATCGGGTTCATAGATCATCCGTCGAGACAGAGGGCCGGGGTCAGGACGAACCAGGCCGTGAACTTCCATTTTCTCAGTCGCGGGACGGAATGAAGGGGAGCCTCGCGCCAGCGCTCCCGTCGCGGTCGCATCGGAAATGATACGCGACTGTCGCGGCAGGAGACGCAAGGCCTCATGTATTTAGGCCTCCCGGACCGCCAGCGGTTGACGGCAGATTCGCGCGGGCGCCGAATTGCCGGTGACGAGCCCCGGCCGCCCGTTGTCGTTGCGTCCGTTCATGAATTCTCCGGGCAAACGGCGCCTCCGTTTTTCCTTCACTCAGGCTGCGGGCCAACGAACGAATCGTCGGATACTGAAACAGCCGGACAACAGGGATATCGATTCCCAGTTGCTCGCGCAACCTGGTCTGGATCCGCACGACGTGGAGGGAATGGCCACCGAGATCAAAAAAGTTGTCGTTCGCGCCGGGCTTGGCAACGGACAACACTTCCCGCCAGATCGCGGCAATGGCTTGTTCCACTCCGGCGTCTGGATCGACGAAGGTGGTCTTCAAGTTGGACTCCCGGCTTTCCGGCGCGGGCAACGCGCGGCGGTCCACTTTGCCGTTGGGCGTGAGCGGCAGCGTGTCCAGCATTACGAACGCCGACGGCAGCATATAGTCCGGCAGCCTTTCGTGCAGGAAGGTGCGGAGTTCGTTGATGGAGACGCTCGTTTGCCGAAAGGTGGTCAGGTAGGCGGCCAGCCGCGGATCGCCCGGACGATCTTCGCGCACGATGACGACGGCTTCGCGCACCCCCGGCGCCTGCTGCAGGACGGATTCGATTTCGCCCAATTCGATGCGAAAACCCCTGAGCTTCACCTGATGATCGAGGCGACCCAGCAGTTCGATGTTTCCGTCCCCACGCCATCGGGCGCAATCCCCGGTGCGATACAGGCGCGCGTCGGCGTCGGCGCTGAAGGGATGGCGGATGAATTTTTCGGCGGACAATTCCGGGCGCTTGAGATAGCCGCGCGCCAGCCCGGTCCCGCCGATGAATAACTCACCTGGCACGCCGACGGGCAACGGTTGAAGATGATTGTCCAGAATGTAGGTCTGCGTGTTGTCGATGGGTCCGCCGACGACAATGGAGTCCGCGCCGGGCTCCACTTTCGCAACCGTGGACCAGATGGTGGTTTCGGTTGGGCCATAGAGGTTCCAGAGTTCGGCGCAGCGTTCCAACAGTCGATTGGCCAGGTCGGAAGACAACGCTTCGCCGCCGCAGAAAACCCTGAGCGAGTTGCTCCCTTGCCAGCCCGAATCGAACAGCATCCGCCAGGTTGAAGGAGTGGCCTGCATGACGGTCACACCGCCCTGGGCAATCCGGGCGGCGAGCTGTGCGCCGTCCGCCGCCTCTTCGCGACTGGCCAGCATCACGCGGGCCCCGACCGTCAGCGGGAGCAGCAATTCCAATCCGGAAATGTCAAACGACAAGGTGGTCACCGCCAGCAAAACGTCCTCACGGGTGAGTCCCGGCCGTCGCCGCATCGAATTCAGGAAGTTCACCACCGCTCGGTGCGGGATTTGAACGCCCTTCGGCTTTCCGGTGGATCCGGAAGTGTAGAGGACATAGGCAAGATGTTCCGGGAGTGCCCCGACGGACGGTCGCTCCGCACTCTCCCGTGAAATCAATCTCCATTCGCTGTCGTGGCAGATTTTGCGGACCTTGTGCTTCGGCAAAGAAGCGAGCAGCTTCTTCTGGGTCAGCAGCACGGAGGCACCGGAATCCTCCAGCATGAAAGCGAGACGTTCTCTGGGATACGCCGGGTCGAGCGGCAGGTAGGCGCCGCCAGCCTTGAGCACGCCAAGCAGTCCGACCACCATGACCGGCGAACGTTCGACGCAGAGACCCACCAGGGCGTCCGGACCGACGCCGAGCTTTTGCAAATGCCGGGCCAACCGATTGGCCGCGCCGTCCAGATCGCGATAAGTCAATTGCTGGCCGCCAAAGACCAGCGCCACCGCATCCGGCGTCTCGGCGGCCTGACGCTCGAACAGCTCATGGATCGTCAACTCCCGTGGAAGTTCGCTCCGCGTCTCGTTCCATTCGATCAGCACCTGATGCCGCTCCGCTTCCGTCAACAGGGGCAGGTCGGAGAGGTGTTTGTCCGGGTCGGCAACGACGCCTTCCAGCAGCACGCGAAAATGCTTCAGCATCCGTTGAATCGTGTTTCCATCGAACAGATCCGTGTTGTACTCCATTCGCGCGGTCAGCCCCTCTGCGCTCTCCGTCATATAAAGCGTGAGGTCGAATTTCGCGGTGCCACTGTCCACTCCAACCGGAGTGAGCTTCAACCCCGGCCAGCGGAGGTCCTCAAACGGCGCGCGTTCGAGGGCGAACATCACCTGAAACAGCGGTGAATGGCTCAGGTCCCGGCCGGGCTGCAATTCCTCGACAAGTCGTTCGAACGGCACGTCTTCGTTCGCGTACGCGGCGACGGCTACCTCGCGCACGCGACCCAGCAGTTCGCGGAACGTCGGATTGGCCGAAAGGTCGCCACGTAACACGAGCGTATTGATAAAACATCCGATCAACTCCTCCGTCTCGGTGAGATTGCGACCGGCAATGGGCGAACCAACGAGAATATCCTCCAGTCCCGTGTAACGATGCAGCAGTGTCTGAAACGCGGCGAGCAGCGTCATGAACAGCGTCGCCTCCTCCCTCCTGCCCACCCTGTTGAGCGCGTCGCGCAGTTCCACCGGCAACGCCAGCCTCTCCACGGCTCCCGAATAGGTCTGCACCGCCGGACGCGGACGGTCGGCAGGCAGCTCGAGCACGGGAAGGGACCCGCCAAGCTGCTTTTTCCACCAGGCGAGTTGCTTGTCGACCGTCTTGAGCCGTTCGCGCTGCCAGACGGCAAAGTCGGCATATTGAATGCGCAGCTCAGGCAGTTCAACCGTTCTGCCTGTGGAATGTCCCTCGTAGAACGCGACCAGTTCCTTGAAAAACACTCCCAGCGACCAGCCGTCGCAAATGATGTGATGCCAGATCAGAACGAGAACGTGTTCGTTTGGCGAGAACCGCAACAGTTTGGCGCGGAAAAGCGGCAGTTGCTTTATATCAAAGGGACGTTGCGCCTCGACGCCCGCCAGGCGCATGGCTTCGGCGTCGCGGTCAATCGGTGGATGCGAGGCCAGGTCCACGACCGGCAGTTTCCACGACAGCGACGGCGCGATGATCTGGACCGGCTCACCGCTTTGCGTGTCAAAGCAGGTTCGCAGAGTCTCATGTCGCTGGATGACCTGGTTGACGGCATGCTCCAGCGCCGCCGCGTCCAGCGGTCCCTCGACCCGCAGCGCGATGGGAACGTTGTAGAGCGGGTTGTCGGGCTGGAACTGTTCCAGGAACCAGAGCCGCTTCTGACCCGACGAAACCGGCAACGCAAACACCTCCGGCAGCGAAGTCGCCGGCGTTTTTTCGTGGTCAACCGGTTCCGCCGATACTTCAGAAATCATGAATGCCTCCTCAGGTTTGTTTGACCCATTCGGCCTTTGTCCCGGATGCGGGCCTGACGCGATAGGGTTCGCGCGCAACCCGGGTAATGGCCGGCGGACGTGGCGTGGCGTTTTTGT
>DATEKZ010000108.1:0-3095 GCA_035277185.1 Verrucomicrobiia bacterium | reverse complement strand
GTCCCCAGATTGGCAAAGCTGGCGTCGGCGCCCGTGAGGTCGGCGCCACCCAGGACGGCTCCGAAGAGCTTCGTCGCAAAGAGATCCGCGCCCTGGAGGGTGGTGTTGGTCAGCGTGGCGAAGCGAAGGTCAGCGGCGCTTAAGATCGCACCTTCCAGATCGGCGCCTTCGAGGTCGGCGGCGAACAGGTCCGCTCCGAACAGATTCGCCCCCCTGAAATCCGCTCGCTTGAGGTTCTCTCCGATCAGATCCGCAAAAGAAAGATCGACGATCGACTCGACGCGGTAGAAGGCCATCGACCCGTCGCCAACGGGATCCATAACCGAAAAGACCCTGTTGGTCGCCCCGATACCGCCCGGGAACCGCTCGCCCATCGCCATCCAGTTGGTCAGGTCGCCGCTGCGATATGCCTGATAGTCTGGAAAGATCGGAAAACCCGGCGGAGGAACGACGGAACCGGACTGCCACCGGAATTCAACCGGGGACGGAGCATTCGGCGAGATCTGCAACGTCACGGCGCGCTGGCCGGCCAATTCGGGCGCCGCCAGAGCCATCGCTGCGAAAACCATCGCCGCCCGGCAACCTCGTCCTCCAATGGCCTTGCGTTTCATACCGGCTCACTCCATCAGCAGAATCCGGTAGTACCGTTCCTGCCTTGCGCCGATTGACGCATCGACCTTGGACGCGGTGAGCCCGCCCGCGATCACGTCTTCTTCAAGGTCGGTCCACGCGGCGTCGTTGAGACTGTCCTTGAACTGCACGCGATAGGTGCGGCCTTCAATCGCGCCCCACGAAATCGTCACGCTACCCGGCGCGGGGACTACCCCTTCCACTGTCGGCGCCAGCGGATGCTGCAGCACGTTCACGAGGAACGTCGCCGTGGAACTCCGGTTCGGCGTGCCGTTGTCGGTCACCCGGACCGCGATCGAATGAGCATTCAGCGCAAATGCCTGTGACGGTCCCCACGAAAACAATCCGTTCGTGGGATTGATCGACGCCCCGCCCGGAACGGGCGCCTCCAGGGCGAACGTCAGTACCTGCCGGGGAATGTCCGGATCATCCGCCGACACCGCAAAGCTCAACACGCTGCCGGCGGCAACGGACTTCGTGCCGATCGCGCCAATGACCGGTGGCCGATTCGTTGCCAGTGACAGCGGATGGGTGGGGTCCGAGCCAAATTCGGTCTCCGTCAGGTCGAAGAAGCCGTCTTCATCGCGATCGATTCCCGTTCTACGGCCGTGGTTGCGGGGCACCACGGTGTAGGTGAGTTCGTTGGTGGCATTGGCCAGAAGCCGCAGCGTGTCACCGAGAATTGTTTCGCCGTTCCGGTCGGACTGAAACACCCTCGTCCCCCGATCGAAGAACCATCCGCGCTTCAAGCCGTCCTTTTCGCCGCGAACGACCAGATCGACACGGCCCGTCGAGGAAGTCGCGACGGCGATCATGTCGGTAATCAGCTTGACCGGAGTGGGATTCGTGATCGTGATCTGCCTGCCGACCGCGGCGGCGACGTCACGGCCCGGCAGGCCCGGAGCGCGATCGGGATCATTGATCACGCCGGACGGCAGGTCGGATCCCGTGAGTGAAAGAAGAAACGCAACCAGGTCGGCTGTTTCCTGATCGTCGCGGAAGTCGAAGCTGTCCTGAAGGAAACGCACGAGTGAATCCACGCTTCCGTCGTGTATGAATCCAAAACCCGCCTGGCTGCGCGTCCGGCCGAAATCCAGGCCGATCTTGTCGTGGAGGTTTCGGAGCTGTGAAATCTTGAATGGCAATTGCGCCGACCGGTTCAGTTGAATGAGGGCGGCATGGCTTTCGCCGTTGGTGCCCGGGGCAATATTGATCCACGAAAATCCGGTCCATCTCATGCCCGTTCCGAGGCCGGTGGGAAGCGTATGACAGTGGATGCAGCCCACGGTCCCCGGCAACCGGAAACGCGCCAGGCCAGCCTGCGCGTTGCCGTTGGGCAGTGGCTGGCCGGCCGGACGGCTGCCGCGTCCCAACGCGACGTGACCCGTCAACGGCAGATTCGTCGAGAGCGAATTGTTCAACAGCCGAAATGGATTCGGCGGGAAATGAACGGTCGCCAGGAACGCTTCGAACTCCTGCATCTGATTCGTCGTCAGCACGCTGGCCGCACCCTGCAGATTCGTAAACGTGCCATTGAACTGCTCGATTCCGTCGCGGTCGCCGCGCCAGTGGAAGGGTTCGTGGCCAATGATGTCTTGCAGCGTCTGAGTCACCATCGGTCCCTTCATCGGGTGGAAGTGGTTTGTCGGGCTGGGTGGAAACCGACCGAAGTTGAAATTGACAGGAGTGATGGTCTTGACTTCAGCCGAAGGGTCGCCCAGGTCCCAGGCGAGCCGGTCGAACCGCGCGTCCACGTGACAGGAGGCGCACGACGCCTGGCCGAGGCCGGATGTCTTGCGGGTATTGTACAGATGTTTTCGACCGGTCTTGATTTCAACGGGAGTGGGATCGAATAACGAAAGGTTGGTGACCACGGTCTCGTTGACCGTATCCACCACGGACAGGGTGGCTGAAAACCGATTCCAGACGTAAAGCCGCTGGCGCGCCTCGTCCAGCGCCATGCCCGTCGGTCCCTCGCCCAAATCCAGAGCCGGCTGCCGGCCGATGCGATTCCCCCGCGAGTCGATGACGATCAGGTTGTCCGAGCCCATTCCCGTCACATAACCGCGCGTTCCATCCGCGCTCCACACGATGCCGCGCGGGTCGCCGACTGACTTGTTGCGCTCGGATTCCGGGACGCTGGCTGCCTTATAGTCGAGATGGGCGTTGAGATCCGTCACCACCGCGGAGTCGTTCGTCGGATTGGCCAGCGCCACATTCACACGAATGAACACCCCGCGCAGGACTGACTCGAAGCGGATATGGTTCAACGCATCGGTTCCCACCACCGTCACGTGTCCCGACGCGGGATTCACTGCCAGGTCCATGCAGATGTTCATCAAGCCGGTCAGGTAATTCACCCCCATCGAGGCCGTGTCGATCACGGCCACGTCGTGATCGAGGACATCCCACCCGCGCGGGCGGCCGGAGAAAACCGAGTTCGTGCCGCGGACAAACTCGGTCCA
>DATEKZ010000107.1:0-9071 GCA_035277185.1 Verrucomicrobiia bacterium | reverse complement strand
TCGCATCGATTTCGGTTTCTCCCAATCCAGTCCCGGCGCAAGGTCTTTCGCCCGATTCTTCGCGAACGCCGCGAAGTCCTTTTCGATTTCCTCCATCGGCGCCGTGTGCTTCGGGATGGCCTCATTGATGTCCACGCCTTCGCCCAGGTCGAGAAGGATCAGCTTGAGTTTTTCGAAGCCGAATCGTCCCACCAGGAACTCCACGACCAGCGAGGACTCGTAGTAGGCGAACTGCACGTGCATGTCGGTCTTCGGCGAAAGGAAGGCGGCGCTGAGTTCGCTGACGGGCGTCAGGTCCTCGCCGAGGGTCATCTCGCGGTAGCGGGGGTTCATGCGCTGTCCCCACGCCGGGTTGGCCTGCAGCTCTTCGTAAACCGAAATCCCTTCGCTCAGCCAGCGCGGCATCTTGTTCTTCGTCAGTTGAAGCGTGATGACGTGACAGAACTCGTGCCAGAGGACGGCTTCCCAGTTTGACGGGTTGCCGCCCTGGGAGGCGGGACTGTTCGCCGTGACGACATGGCCAAAGCACACGCCGAGAAAGCCGGGATTGTGCGGCATGCCGAAAGTGCGGACGCCAAAGTCTTTTTGTTCCGGAAAGATTTCAACGATCGTCGGCCGGTCGAGGGTGACGCCATACTTCTCCGACAGCCGGCCTTTCGCCTGCTTCAACAATTCCAGAACCCGATCGCCGTAAATGGCGGCCTCGCGCGGACTCATGCGCACCACGAAATCCTCGTTCGTCACCGTCTGAAACTTCCGCATGGTCTCGCGCAGCCCGGAAAGATTGTAGGCCGTGACGTCATAGCCGTCGCGCTGGTGAACGTCGCCGGCCAGTTCCCATCCTTCGTCTTCTTCGCCCAGGCGGAGCAGGTCCTGCGCGAGCTGAATCCGGGCCGGCAGAAAGTGCGGATCGAACGCCAGCGCCTGCCGCTGATACTTCGACCCCTCGGCGAACCGGTATTTCTGCGAAAGCTTCTCTCCGATCAAATGGTCCACGGCCGGATTGCTTTTCCAATAGTGCAGCGCCTTCTCTCTGGCCTGGCCCTCGCCTTCCGGATCGTTGCGCAGGTGCGCCAGCACGGCGCGATAGGCCCAGGCCTCCGGTTGCCAGGGATTCACGGCCAGCGCGCGCTCCAGAAACTTGCCGGCCTCCGCGTACTCCTCGGCATCCACCAGATGATCGATCAGCACCAGCAGGCTCGCCACATGATTGGTGTTATGCTCCAGCGCCGACTCCAGCGATTGGAGCATGCGTCCGCGCGCGCTCGGTTCGTAAGCCCGGGCCAGCCCGCAGTGCATGTCCGCGTCGGCCGGAAACTTCTTCAGCGCCTCCGCAAAAACTTTCGCGGCCAGATCATAATCATGCTTTTCGAGTGCCAGTTCGCCGCTGGCCAGATACGCGTCGCGCAGGTTGGGATCGGCCTTCTTCGCCACGTCGTAAAACTTTTCGAGGACGACCTTTGGATCGGCGCCCAGCAACAGCGCCGCGCGCCCGAGCGTGACCAGGTTGGGCGGGTCCCGATAGGCCCACATGCGCGATCCGCCGAGATTATTAATCTCTTCCAGGAGCGTTCGGGCGCGTTCTGGATGGCCGTTGGCGTTGGAAACGTCGTGACCGGCCAGATGCAGGCGAATGCTGGACCGGAATCGCGTTCCCGCCAGCGCATTGGTGACGACCGCTTCTGCCTCGGGATACCGTCCGAGAGCCATCAGCGATCGAGCCAGGAGGATCGGCCATTCTTCTTCGCGGACCCTTTCCGCAGGGATGGCTTCGCATTCCTTGATGCACTCCTGGTATTTGCCGGCGACAAAGAGTTTCCGGCATTCGTCCAGATCCGCCGCGAAGACCGGCCAGGCGCAAACGAACATGAGGACCGGAAGAAAACCGCGAGCCCTGGACGTCCTTGGCATCGGTTCTTCGCGGAAGAGCATGCCCACATCTAAGCCAACCGGTTGCCAGGCGCAAGCCTCACCTCTTTTTATCAGGGCGCATCATGACACCACCAACGGAGTGCGCCCGTCCTCGGGCGCAGAAAGCCTCGATAATAGCAGCGATGCCACGAGTTCTCACGCGTCGGGCGGTCGAACGTTGCTGCGCCCGAGGACGGGCGCACTCCGATCCAAATCCGCCCATCGTGATGGTATCAAGATGCGCCCAGGGAAGAATCGTTGCCGCGCGCCGAAACCAAAAAGGCCCTTCCACCGGGAAGGGCCTTGTGAAGATTCCGGTGCAAGTGATTCGCTTACTCCACGCCTTCGGTTTCGAGGAAGCCCTGGAGTTGCCGAATGCGCGTCGGGTGGCGCATCTTGCGCAGCGCTTTGGCTTCAATCTGGCGGATGCGTTCGCGGGTGACTTTGAACTGCTTGCCGACCTCCTCCAGCGTGCGGGAATAGCCGTCGCCGAGGCCGAAACGGAGTTCCAACACCTTCCGCTCCCGTTCGGTTAACGTCTCCAGCACGTCGCCGAGCTTGTCCTTCAGCAGGCTGTAGCTGGTCATGTCGGACGGGTTCTCGGCTGATTTGTCCTCGATAAAGTCGCCGAAGTTGGTGTCCTCGCTGTCACCGACGGGCGACTGAAGGGAGATGGGCTGTTGCGCCATCTTCAGGACCGCGCGGACGCGCTCGACCGGCATCTGCATTTCATCGGCGATCTCCTCGGGCGTGGCTTCGCGGCCGAAGTCCTGAACCAGTTGTTTCTGCACCCGCATCAGCTTGTTGATCGTCTCGATCATGTGCACCGGAATACGAATGGTGCGGGCCTGGTCGGCGATCGACCGGGTGATGGCCTGGCGAATCCACCACGTGGCGTATGTGGAAAACTTGTAGCCGCGGCGGTATTCGAATTTCTCCACCGCCTTCATCAGGCACATGTTGCCTTCCTGAATCAGGTCGAGGAACGAGAGACCGCGGTTGGTGTATTTCTTGGCGATGGAAATGACCAGGCGCAGGTTGGCCTCGACCATTTCGGTCTTTGCCTGCAGGGCCTTCCGCGAGAAATGCTGCAATTGTTCGTAGGCTTTCAGGTAGTCCTGAAATGGCATTCGGACAAACTCATCGAGCGCCTTGATCTTCTTCTGTTCGGACTGGATGACGGACTGTTGCTGGGCCGACTTGCGGTGTTGCTCGAAGTCGTGGATCGTGCGCAGGCTTAACTGGATTTTGTCGTGGATGTTGTCGGCGACGAGGGCCATCTCTTCGATGACCTTCTGCTTGTAGTAGAACTTCACAAACGTTCTCTGCAGCTTCTCGTCGAGCTTTTTGAACTCCTTGACCAGCTTGTCGCGCCGGCCCTTGGCCGGCGCATTCTACCACTCGGCGTATTTATCGTCCACGTTCTGGTCGATCACGCGCACGTCCTTGACCAGCTTGCGCAGCGCCTTGAGATGGTTGTCGCGGCCTTCGATCTTCTTGTCGAGGATGACGCGATCGAATCGTTCCTTGGGCGGTTCGGAAATCAGTTTCTCGGCCAGAGCGATGTGTTCCTTGCCGGCGAAACCGAAGCTGTAGATGATCTTCTTGACTTCGTTTTCGGCGTCTTCGATCCGTTTGGAGATCTCGACCTCCTGCTCGCGCGTGAGCAAGGGCACCTGGCCCATCTGCTTGAGATACATCCGGACCGGATCGTCCAGAATGTCGAGGCGCGACTTGTCTTCCTCTTCTTCCGGCTCGGGCTGTTTGACCCGGTCCACTTCCGCCTGATCGACAATCTCGACTTCGAGATTGCGGAGCTTGGTATAGATCTCATCGAGCTCCTCCGCCGTGATCATCGTATCCGGCAGGGCGTCGTTGATGTCGTTGTAAGTGAGATAGCCCTGTTCCTGCGCGAGCCGGACGAGTTCCTTGATCTTTTCGGTCAGATCGACGCCGGACTGGCTCTTGATCGTGCCCAGGGAACTGAGATTGGCGGCGACCTGGGCCTCGGTCGGCTGGTCCGTGCGAGGCTGTCCGTTGCTCTTGAGCTTCTGTCCGTTGCTCTTGACCTTGAGATTGACGGCCGGGACCGGAGAGAGGGGTTTGCCATGGGCCGCGGCGTTGGTGGCGGGCGGGTGCTTTCGTCGGGTTTTTCCTGCAGAATGTTTTGCCGGTTTGGAGGCAGGGTGGAGGTCTTTCCTGGCGCGCGCTTTGGAAACGCTCTTACGTGATTTTGATTTGACCATAGGTTTAACTGCCGACTGATCGGAAACTGAACTTAAAGTACGCGATAAAAAAGGCCGTGAAATATGGTGGCTTCACCTCGCTTCGTCAAGCAGGGAAAAAACTTTCTCTGGGTCCGGGGCGACTTCGAACTCGAGGACGACGCTTGGCTTCGGTCTGCCGCGCTGATCACACCGCATCGCACTGTTTCATGGAACCAGTTCGACGTGAAGACGGTAGTATTTCTGCGTTCCCGGCGCGTTTGTGTCGGTGATGACTGCTTTGCCG
This sequence comes from Verrucomicrobiia bacterium, assembly GCA_035277185.1. GTDB lineage: Bacteria > Verrucomicrobiota > Verrucomicrobiia > Limisphaerales > AV2 > DATEKZ01. Next base: position 4,649 of record DATEKZ010000107.1, on the reverse strand, counting down.
GGCGTGCTCGTTTGTAGCGTCAGGTTCGTGAGGGTCGTCCAGCCGGCGGATTCAAGGTCCGTCCGGCTTTGGAGTCGGTAAAGACGGCCCGGATGATGCGGAGAGAAGATGGCCAGCCTGTTTCCCTGCGCGTCGGTTTCCAGCCCAAGCCGCAGATGCGAGTCGGCATCATCTGGCGCCGTCCCCATCACGAACTCGGCGTAGGCCGAAAAACCGTCGTCGTCATGATCGACTGAACCGTTGACGTTGCCGCCGAAGTAATGCGTCGCCCACCATTCAGGAACGGTCCCCGGCAGAGGAGGTTCCTGGTTCGCCGCGTAAACAAATCGCACCGCATCCGCGACGACGATTTTCCCGGATTCTCCAGCGTCGTTCGACAACTGCACGTAACCGCCGGTCCCGGACGAGAAGCGCCGGTTGCTGGCGATCAACTGCCAGGTCCCGCCGCCGGTGGTCTGGTTCACGCGGGCCGTCAAACTCCCGCCGTTGTACGTCGTAAGAAATGGCGCGTTGGTGGAGCGGTTGCCGCCCTGAGGATACCAGACGTAAACGTCGTACTTTCCCGGCGTAACGATGTCCGGCGTTAAGGTGGCGGTGGCTGTGGCTCCGCCGGACACAGTTCCTGCGTAGTGGTAGTTGGTCGAATACTTGTTGGTCGAGGACGTGGCAATGGTCCATCCGCCGTTGAAACTCGCCGCCGGATTATCGACGATCAGCTCTCCCGCGGTTTGGAAAAAAAAACTGCTCGACCGCAATTCGTTGGTCTCGGTCCGCGCCACCAGCCGGAAGAAATAGTTCGTGTTCGGGATCAGGTCCGGCAGCGGCATCGAATGGTTCGTCGCCAGATTCTCGTCCAAATGCGTCGCGCGTCCGTAGTTCGTGCTCGTGCCAAACTCCACCTGCGACATCGCCGGCGCGGTGGTGTTCCACGTCACAATCGCGCCCCTGGCGCCGGGTGAAACCAGGACGTTGCTGAAAAAGCCCGCGCCGGCCGGAAGGGACAGATTGAAATCCTGGTTGACCACGGCTCCCGCGGCGATCGTAACCTGGACGGTCTTCGGCTCAAGGTTGGTGAACGACGCGGTTAACGTGTAATCGCCCGGCGGCAGATCCACGGCGCCGTAGAAACCCGTGGCATCGGCCAGCAGCGCGCGATTGGCCGGGCCGTTCAACGCGAGGCCGGCGCCGTCAATCACTGCTCCGGTCGCTGCGCGCGTGACCAACCCTTTGAGGTGTCCCAGCGTAGGATCAATCTTCCACGGCATGACCGGCGTGCTGACGGGCGTCGGAAAAATTGGCGTGGGATTCGGATCGTAGGCACTCGGCTGTGTCAGCGCCGCGAAAAACGCCGAGCGTGGCACACCGTCGTTGCTCGTCACCGCGTAGGAATAACCCGTGACGCCGTCGGCGCGATGGCCGGCGCTCGTGGTCGTGCGCGTCGAGCGCATCTGCGCGAGGCCGTCCGACACGCTGTTGAGATAAATGCCGGAACCGATGGAAAGGTGACGGTTGTAACGATGGTTCTTGGCGAATGTGCTCCAGTCCGCCCAATCGGTTCCGTTGACCGGTTGGCGGAAATAGGCCATCGGCACGTTGAGATCGAGAATACCCTCCTGCATCCAGGCCCGCCAATCCTGCAACACGCTGGAGTAGGCGGCGCTGCTCGGCCACTGCGCGTCGGTGGTGATGCCCGGCGCCCAGGTGATGGTCGCCGCCGAGATTTTTACGAGCGGTTTCACCGCGATGGCGGAAAGGTAAATCTTGCGCACAAGCGAGGTGACCTGGTCGCGGCGGAATTGCAACCATTGCGGGTCGGTCGCCGACGGCGTGCCCGTGCGATTGAACCGCGCCTTGAACCGATTTACTGACGCGTCGTTGTAGCCCCACGTATTGCCCGCGTAACGGATATAATCGAAGTGCAATCCATCCACGTTGTAACGCGAGACGATGTCCATCGCCACGTTGAAGGTGTGTTTCTGCACCTCCGGATGGCCGGGGTCGAAGGCGTAATTCGAGCCGTCCCAGGTGGCTCCGCCCGAGGACCGCGTCACCCAGTCCGGATGGAGCCGATAGGGGTGGGTTGTCTGGGAGGGCAGCGTGGTTTCGTTGTTCCAGATATTATAAGTGACGATCCAGGCGTGGACCTCGATGCGCGGACCGTTGCCTGTGTTGTGCGCCTTGGCGACCAGATCGGCGAGCGGATCGAAGGTTTGCGGCGAGACGTCGGTCGCCTTCGGCTCGAAGCTGCTGTTGTAATAGGCATCGCCGCGCTTGCGCACTTCAACAATGACTGCGTTGAAGTTGCCCGCCCGCGCATCGGCCACGAGCTGGCTGACCTCGGCGCCGTTCCGCATGCCGGCGTGGAACGTGTCCGCCCACAGCGCGCGGAATTCCTGGGCGTGAGTGCCTGTGAGCATGGACCATCCTGCAAGAACGGGAAGGAGAACCTGGAAGCGCCCCCTGAATGCGTTACGGCAACTCATGCTTAAGTTGGCCCAAAGTAGCAGTATCGACGCCAGAGAACAAGCCTGCGAAAACGGGGCAATCTCAAGGTGCCCGCCGGTCCCGCGCCCACGGTGGCCCGGCGCGGAGGAGGACGCGAATTGCGCGAATTGTCGCGAATGAAAAAGAGGGCCTTTGCTTCAATTCGCGTCGACCGAGCCGCGCAAAGTCTCGCGGAAGACAAATCGATGTTGACTACTGGTGCCACGGCAATGTCTCGACCCTCGACGCAACGACGCGAGCAGATTAGTCTTGGTCCGTGTTTCGTCCCTGCATCGACCTCCACGAAGGCAAAGTGAAACAGATCGTCGGCGGCACGCTGAGTGACGACCCTGCGAAGCTGCGCACCAACTTTGTCTCGGACAAACCGGCGGCCTGGTACGCGGAGCTCTACAAACGCGACGGGCTGAAGGGCGGACACGTGATCATGCTCGGCGCGGGCAACGACACCGCCGCGCGCGAGGCGCTGGCCGCGTTTCCTGGCGGACTGCACGTCGGTGGCGGGATCAACCTCGACAAAGCGGAGAGCTGGCTCGATGCCGGCGCGTCGCACGTCATCGTCACTTCGTGGGTCTTTCGCGATGGCAACGTGGACCTGGATCGGGTGCGCGAGCTGGCCGCGGCGATTGGCAAACAGCGGCTCGTGCTCGATCTCAGTTGCCGGCGCCGGGACAATGAGTATTGGGTCGTCACCGATCGCTGGCAGAAGTTCACGGAATTCAGAATCGACCAACCGGGATTGCAAACCCTCGCGGCGCAGTGCGACGAGTTCCTCGTTCACGCGGCGGACGTCGAAGGGCTTTGTCGCGGCGTCGATCTGGAGCTGGTTGAGAAGCTGGCGCAATGGTCGCCGATCCCGACGACGTACGCCGGCGGGGCGCGATCGTTGGCAGACCTGGAGGAAGTGACGCGGGTCGGGAAGGGAAGGATCGACACCACCATCGGCTCGGCGCTCGATATCTTCGGCGGCAGCGGCGTGCGTTACGTCGAGCTGGTGGAGTTTAACCGGAATCAATCGCGGCGGGGATTCGAATAACCGCCGTGTATCTTTGCGGCCCGCGACGCATTCACAAAAGAAGATCAAGGGATCGGGGCGCATCCCTCACTGTTATGCAGGCCTGAAGCCCCTGAACTCTGCCAGAAGCGGCGCTGTGCGGACCTCCCCTCCCCTCAACGGGGAGAGGGATTGAGGGTGAGGGGTGAGAAGGTTCAAGGGACAGCTCCGGCCGCCGCGGTTTCGCCCCCGGTGCCCCCCAGGGTCTCAATGGCGGCCCTGACGATTTCCAGATCTTCGCGCGTTGCGCGCACCATAACGATGCCGGTGAGATCGTTGTAGAACACCGATTTGCCGGGCACGTCCATGTTGATGCTGAGTTGGGTCAGGAGTTTCCGGAGGGCAGACTGGACTTCTCGCGACTTCCAACCCTTCTCGGTCGAAGGTCTGGTCGGTGTGATCTCCTCCAGTTTGATGCCAAACGCGTTTTCCAGTCCGGCCAGGAACATATTGGTTTCCACGCGGAACGTGCGGACTTCCAACGGCATTGAGGCGCCGAACGGCGGTTGAGCCGGGATGCTTCCTCCAGGGCTTTCCGAATTGGCCGAGAAGACCACACCATATTCTTCCACCGAGTATTCAAGTGGCTTGTCCGCCACCTTGACGACCGCGTCCAGCACGTCCTTCAGCCGCACGTCCCGCAGCGGCAGGTTGAAACGGACGATGACGCTGTTCATGTCGATCGGTTCGGGCGCCGGCAGCGGAACAGGTGCGCCGGTTGTCGGATCAATCGCCGTTGCCTGAGCCACGGACAGGTTATTTGGATTGATCAGAAAATTGAGCCCCTTTTTCTCCGGATCGCGTTTGCGTGACTCATCGCTGAGAAACTGCAAGACTTGCGGCAGCGGCAGCGCGTCAAACATCACTTCGTCCAGGACGATTGCTTCCAGTCTGGATTCAACCCGGCTCTTCTCCTTCTTTCCAGTCGCCAGGCCGTAGCGTTGACGCATGAGTTGGTCGTATGAAACGGAGGGCCGCTCAATCTCCTGCAGCACAAGTTCCTTAGGCTCTGTCTGCCCCTCGATGAGGATGGGAACCGATTTGTCACGAATCTCCAGGACCTTGATCTTGACTCTCGAATTGCCAACTCGCA
>DATEKZ010000106.1:0-16230 GCA_035277185.1 Verrucomicrobiia bacterium | reverse complement strand
AACGACGCCACCTGCTGGAGAAAACGATCGCTGCTGTGGGTGACAGCGGGTTTTTGTGAAATGAAGTGGAACCGCGTTCTTTGACATACATGGCCGAGGCGTGCGGCGGTGAATTGATCGCCGGCTCGTCATCGATTTGGGTGACACGGGTAAGCACCGATTCGCGGAAGACGCAGCCCGGCGATCTGTTCGTGGCGCTGGCCGGAGAAAGATTCGACGGCCACGAATACGTCCGCCAGGTGGCGGAGAAGGGCGCCGCAGCCGTGCTCGTCGATCGGGCGAAGGTGTCCGCGCCGTTGCCGGATTGCGCTGTCATCGCAGTGGACAACACCCGGCAGGCGCTGGGCCGGCTGGGCGCAAGATATCGAAGTGACTTCGATCTGCCCATCGTTGCGGTCGGCGGCTCGAACGGCAAGACGACAACGAAAGAGCTGCTGGCTTCGGTGCTGCGGCGGCGGTTCAAAGCGCTCTGGAGTGAAGCCAGCTTCAACAACGACATCGGCGTGCCGGTCACGCTGTTGGATCTGGACCGTTCGCACCGGGTCGCGGTGCTGGAAATCGGAACGAACCATCCGGGGGAGCTGGCGCCGCTGGTCCGGATGATCCAGCCGCGCTACGGCGTGGTGGCCAGCCTGGGACGCGAGCATCTGGAATTTTTTGAGGACTTGAACGGGGTGGCCGAGGAGGAGGGATGGTTGGCGGAACTGTTGCCGGCGGATGGGCGGTTGTTTGTGAATGGCGACAGCCCGGAGATGGAGCAGGTGGTTGGACGCGCGCGCGCGCCGGTGACGCGGGTGGGTTTTGGGCGCCACAATGACTGGCGCGCCTCCGATGCGCGGTTGGATGAGGCCGGAGTGGCCTTCGAAGTGGCGGCGGATAACGCGGCGCACAGCGGGTCGTATCGGGTGAACCTGGTCGGGCGCCATCAGGTGACCAACGCCCTGCTTGCGGCGGCGACGGCGGCGGAACTGGGTGTGGCGCCCGAAGAAATTCAGCGAGGGCTGGCGGAGTGCCGGCCGGCAAGAATGCGTATGCAAATCTGGAAAACAAACGGTGTCAGTGTTCTGGACGATTCGTACAATGCGAACGCGGATTCAGTGGCCGCGGCGCTGCAGACGTTGATGGACTTTCCCTGCGGGGGAAGGAGAGTGGCCGTGCTCGGCGACATGGCGGAGCTGGGACGGCACGCCGCGGACGCGCACGCGGAAGTCGGCCGCCGCGCCGCCGAGGGGCATGTGGATCAGTTGTTCGCGGTCGGAAAGATGGCCGGAGTGATGGGCGCCGCCGCCCGCGCCGCCGGTTTGATGCAGGTCAGCGAGTTGGGTGAAGTGGAGACCGCGGCAAACGTCGTGAAGCGTTTCGTGCGCAGCGGCGACGTGGTGCTCGTCAAGGCCTCGCGCGCCTCCCGCCTGGAGCGCATCGGCGAAGTGCTGCGCGACAATGATTGAACCATGAAGAAATCGAACGTAAAACCACCCTTGATGGCCGGACGGCCGGCGCGCCGCGCGCCGCTGACCCGTCCGGGCCCGAAAGCGACGGCGACCGGCGGGACGCTTTCGGCTCTCTTGAACAAGCTGGCCGTCTGGGACCAGTCATGGCCGGCCATGAAGGAAACGATGCCGCGTCACCGGCACGATTGATCGATGCTGTTTTACCTGGCTCAGTACCTGGAACGCGCCGCGACGAACACCGAGTGGGCGGAATATCTGTCGCCGCTCCGCGTGTTTCGCTACATCACTTTCCGCAGCGCGGGCGCGGCCGTCACTGCGCTGCTGCTGAGTCTGTGGCTGGGACCGAAAGTCATTGCGTGGTTGAAGCAGCTCAAGTTCGGCCAGCACTACGCGGACAAGGCCGAAGAGAGCGGCGGGATTGCGGCGCGCGTGTTGAGCAAGAAAGGGACCCCGACCATGGGCGGAATCCTGATTGTTCTGGTCGTGGACCTGACGGCGCTGCTGTGGGCGCAATGGAACACCCTGATCCTGCTGACCATTCTGTCGCTGGTCGTCCTGGCCGGACTCGGTTTTTACGACGATTACATGAAGATCACCCAACAGAACAATCGCGGCACGAGATCCCAGGTGAAATTGTGGATTCAGTTCGCGCTCGCGCTGTTCATCGGCGTCTATCTGTGGATTTTGCCTGAGACCTCGAAATTGATCACTGAAATCCACGTGCCGTTCTACAAGCATCCGCTGCCGCTGGCGGGCGGCGCGGCGGTGGCGGTGGGCCTGGCGATAACGGTGTTCTCGATCGTTGGCAGCTCCAACGCGGTCAACCTGACCGACGGACTGGACGGGCTGGCGATCGGTTGTACGCTCATCGTGACGATCGTGTTCCTGATCATGAGCTACATCGCCGGCAGCGCGTTCTACGCGAAGTACCTCCAGGTTCCTCATGTATCGGGCGCCGCCGAGCTGACGGTGTTCTGCGCGGCGATCATTGGCGCCGGACTTGGCTTTCTCTGGTTCAACTGTCATCCCGCGCAGATGTTTATGGGCGACACCGGTTCGCTGGCGCTGGGCGGCGCGCTGGGGATTGTTGCGGTGCTCATCCAGCAACCCTTCGTGCTGGTCATTGCCGGCGGCGTGTTTGTGGCCGAAGCGCTGTCGGTGCTGCTGCAAACCGTGTGGTTCAAATACAGTCGCTATCGCACCGGCACCGGGCAGCGGATCTTTTTAATGGCGCCGTTGCACCATCATTTCGAAAAGAAGGGGTGGTACGAATCGCAGGTGGTGACACGGTTTTACATTTTGTGCGTGCTGTGCGCTGTTCTGGCGTTGAGCACGTTGAAACTGCGCTAGCGCATGCAGGAACTCGCCAACAAACAAGTGCTCGTCATCGGGCTGGGCGTGAGCGGCCGGGCCGCCTGCGATTTATTGCGCCGCCGCGACGCGAACGTGCTGGCGATCGACGCAGCCGACACTCCGCAACTCCGCCGCGAAGCGGAGCTGTTGCGTTCCGCGGGCGTGGAGGTGCGGCTGGGCGTCCGGGAGTCGTCCGCCGGCGGCCTGGACCTGGCGGTGATCAGCCCGGGCGTGCCCCTCCAATCGCCGCTGGTCCGTCCCTTGCTCGAACGGGGCGTTCCCCTCATCGGCGAATTGGAACTCGGCTATCAGCATTCGCTCTGTCTGAACATTTCTATCACGGGCACAAACGGCAAAACGACAACAACTGAACTGGTCGAACGCATCCTGAAACATTCCGGGCGGAAAACGGCTGCCGCCGGAAATATCGGTTTGCCGTTGTGCTCCGTGGTAGATCAAACAAGAGAACTCGAGTTCCTGACCCTCGAAGTCAGCTCGTTCCAGTTGGAGACGATTCAGTATTTCCGACCCGCGGTCGCCGTGCTTCTGAATATCACGCCCGACCACTTCGACCGTTATTCCGGGATGGCCGATTACGCCCGGGCCAAAGCGCGGCTGTTCATGAACCAGCAGGCGTTCGATTGGGCGATCGTACAAAGCGAGGCCCTGGCACAGATGCGATCCCTGCAACTGGAGATTCCGTCGAAGGTGATCACTTTCAGCGCGAACAACCGCCGCGCGGACATTTATCTTGATCGCGGCCTGCTGGTGAGCCGGCTGTCCGACTGGACCGGGCCGTTGCTGGATATGGACAAGAGCCGCCTGCGGGGCCCGCACAACGCCGAGAACATGATGGCGGCCCTGGCCGTCGGCCACGTCCTCCGCGTGCCGCTGGAACACATGGCGGAGGCGCTGACCGGTTACGAACCGGCGCCCCATCGCTGCGAACTGGTGGCCGAAGCCCGGGGCGTCAGGTTTGTGAACGACTCGAAGGCCACGAACCTCGACGCGTTGCAAAAGGCGTTGCTGTCAATGCCGGCGGGCAAGGCGGGCGAGCCGAACGTGTTTCTGATCGCCGGCGGTCAGGACAAGGGCTTCGAGTTTCACGACATCGGGCCGCTGCTGTCACAACGGGTGAAACGCGCATTTTTGCTCGGTGAAACACGCGAAAAGATTCGCGCGGCCTGGAGCCTTTTTACTCCTTGCACGCCTGTCGCTTCATTGTTAGAAGCAGTACAGTTCTCTGCAGCCGATGCGGTTCCTGGCGATGTCGTCTTGCTTTCACCGGCTTGCTCCAGCTTTGACATGTTTCAGAACTACCAGCATCGGGGTGAAGTGTTTCGCCAGGCGGTTCAGCAATGGACGCAAACGGCCGGCGGCGCGCGCGAAAGCAAAACCAAAGAACCAGTGAAACAGGAAACCTGAACGGATTATTGACTCGGCGCTTTCGCTTTTGAAGCAAAAGCGCGGAGGCAGAAGACTTTGACCAAAGCAACACATTAACAACAATTCGACCCGACCGGCAACCGACATGACTTATGAATAACGCCAACCCGCTCATCCCCCAGGGCTCCCTTCTGGAGCAAAAGGACAAAGGCAAACCGCATCTTCGCGTCGCGCTCTTCATCGTGGCCGTTCACCTCGTCTTCCTCGGCGGACTCCTGATCCAGGGATGCAAGAAAGAGGAAGAACCCCCGGGCAGCCAGGTCGCCGCGACCAACGACCTGGCGGCCCTGCCTCCGCTGGACCGCGACTCGCCCTATTCGACGAATCTATCGGCCAGCCCGCCGGCGTTGGATCCCGGTCTGACCAGCCCGCCGCCGATAACCACCAATCTCATTGGCCAAAACCCGCTCCCGACCGCGGTGCTCGACCCAAACCCTCCGCCGGCAGGCCGCGAATACGTCGTCATCAAGGGCGATTCGTTTTACTCCATCGGAAAGAAGTTCGGCGTTTCGGCCAACGCGATCGCCCGAGCCAACCCCGGCATCGACCCGACGCGGTTAAAGGTCGGCGACAAGGTGCAAATCCCGCCCGCGTCTTCCGCGACCGCCAGTGTGGCACAGGCCACGGCCGGTTCCGGCGGCGCGGACGTGTATGTGGTCAAATCCGGAGACACGCTCAGCAAGATCGCGCAGGCCAACAAGACCACTGTTAACGAAATCAAAGCGCTCAACGGACTGAAAACGGACCGCATCAACATCGGCGACAAGTTGAAACTTCCCGCGGCCAGACCCGCGTCGGCAGCCGGCTCGACCGTGCCGCCGCCCGCGAACCCGGTCGGCAATCCCTGAGCCGGCCGTGTTTTGACGCGCCCGCCAGCGAAGATGAGAAAAGCCGGCCGGCCTGAAGGCAACGAGCAAATGAATATAAAGTACGCGGCAACGATTCTGGTGTTTTGTGTTACCGCGTTGCTGTCGCTTGGCCTGGTGATTCTCTTCAGTTCCAGCATGGACAAGAATGGTCAGAACTATCCGGCCATGCAGGCCGTCTGGTGCGGGCTGGGTGTGGTGGCCGCCGTGCTGGTGGCCTGGATCGACTACCGGCATCTGAAGAAAATTTCCCTCGTGCTGTACGTTGCGGCCGTGGTGTTGCTCGTTCTGGTGTTGATTCCGGGCATCGGCGTGAAAGTCGGTGGCGCCCGGCGGTGGTTGCACGTCGCCGGACAGAGCCTTCAACCCTCCGAGATCGCCAAGATCGCCGTCGTGATTCTCCTGGCGCATTACGGCGAACGCTATCAGCGTTTCATGGCCGCGCCGATCCGCGGTCTGATTATTCCCGGCATACTGATCTGCATCGTGCTGGGACTGATCTTCCGGGAACCGGATTGGGGGACAACGCTGCTGCTGGCGGCGGTCGGCGTGGTCATGTTGCTCGTCGCCGGCGTTCGCTGGCGTTATCTGGTCGTGCCGGCCGTCGCCGGCTGCATTGCGTTCGCCTTTGTGCTCCTGAACAACGAAACCCGGTTGAATCGGGTGAAGAGCTGGATGGATCCGGAAGCAACCAAGGGCGGGGTCGGCTACCAGTCCTGGCAGGGAATGGTGGCGCTCGGCTCGGGCGGAGTGAGAGGCCTGGGACTCGGAGACAGCCGCCAGAAGTTTGGCTATCTCCCCGAGCACGAAACCGATTTCATTTTCGCCATCATCGGCGAGGAACTTGGGCTGGCAGGGACGATCGGGGTTGTCGTTGCCTTTATGGTTGTAATGATTTGCGGCGTTCGCATCGGCTGGAACGCGCGCGATGCCTTCGGCATGTTGCTTGCCACAGGTCTGACCTTCCTGATCGGATTGCAGGCCTTCATCAACATCGGCGTTGTCACCGGGACGCTGCCGAATAAGGGTCTGCCGCTGCCCTTCATCAGCCGCGGCGGCTCGAATCTTTTCCTCATGCTGATGTGCGTGGGGCTGCTGCTGAGCATCGCGCGGCGTGCCGGCGACAGTCGAAGCACGATGCCGCGGTCGGTTGATCTCGAAGAATTGCCCGCTCCACAGACGACCTGATGCAGTCCGCTGCGACAGCGCCATTGGTTGCCATTGCGTGTGGTGGCACAGGCGGACATCTCTTCCCCGGACTGGCCGTCGCGGAAGTCCTGTTGCGCGCCGGTTGCGCGGTTTCGCTCATTGTCTCTCCCAAGGAAGTCGATCAACAGGCCGTCAAGGCCGCGGTGGGCATGGACGTGATCACCCTGCCGGCTGTGGGACTCAGTCGCGGACGACTCATTGGCTTCCTGCGAGGCTTCTGGCAGTCCTGCCACACCGCCCGGAAGAACTTCAAAATGCGCCCGCCCACGGCCGTCCTCGCGATGGGCGGCTTTACCAGCGCGCCGCCGATTCTGGCGGGCCGAAAGATCGGCGCGGCAACCTATCTTCACGAATCCAATTCCATCCCGGGCCGCGCAAACCGCTGGCTGGCGCCGAAGGTGGACGGCGTGTTCACGGGTTTTGCCGGCGCGGGGCGGCGATTGCGCAGCCGCTCCGTCACGGTCACCGGCACGCCGGTGCGCCCGGAGTTTCGCCCCATGGACGCCGGGAGTTGCCGCGTGGCGTTGGCGCTGAGCGCGGAAAAACCGGTGCTGCTGGTGATGGGCGGCAGCCAGGGCGCCACCGGAATCAACAAACGCGTTCTCGACTCACTGCCGCTCCTTTCGACGCAGATGCCGGAGTTACAGTTCCTCCATCTCACCGGCGCCGGTGACTTCGAGAACGTCCGTGGCGCCTACGCGTCCCGGAAGCTCAAAGCCGTCGTGCGGCCATTCCTTTCGGAAATGGAACTGGCCCTGGGGGCCGCCACGGTCGCGATCAGCCGGGCGGGCGCCTCGTCTCTTGCCGAAATCGCCGCCATGCGGCTTCCCGCCGTGTTGATTCCCTATCCTGCGGCCGCGGACAATCACCAGTTCTCCAACGCGCAGGCGCTCGTAGAAACCGGAGCGGCGCGGATGTTGGAGCAAAGAGGCGCGATGCCCGAGACTCTCGTCCAGGTCGTGAAAGAACTGGTCCGCGATTCCGCGATCAGGGAATCGATTCAGGCTGCGCTGACGCAGTGGCATCGGCCGGATGCCGCCGGACAGATCGCCGCGCAAATGTTGGAGGCGATCGCGCGAAACGGCGTCCGTGTCCCACCGCCAGCCCGTCATGATGGGCGCGGGGCGGAACAGAGTCCGTTGCACCGGCGCATCGACCCGTCGTCCCAAAATGTCAGCGCTGAGATGGCGTGAACCCGCTGAATCCAAAACAGGTTGATGAGCTTCTGCGCGCGATGCCCGGCGGCGCGGTCTATCTCGTCGGCGCCGGCGGTTGCGGCATGAGCGCTCTCGGTCATTTGTTGCTTGACCTTGGACATGGGGTCGCGGGGTCTGACCTGGCCGCGAACGAAGAAGTGAGGCAGCTCCGCTCGCGCGGGGCTCACATTCACGCCGGTCACCACGGCGAACAAGTCCGGGCGGCGCGACCGGCAATGGTCGTTTATTCCTCGGCCATTCGCGCCGACAATCCCGAGCTTGCCGCCGCGCGGGAATTGAAGGTTCCCATCGTCCGGCGCGCCACGCTCCTGGCGGCGCTGCTGCGCCGGCAGCGGGGTATCTGCGTGGCCGGCATGCATGGCAAGACGACGACCAGCGCGCTCCTGAGCTTTGCGCTGGAACGGCTGGGCGCCCGTCCCAGTTACGCCATCGGCGCCTTCGTTCCACAGCTCGAGCGCCATGCCCGGTTCACTGTTTCCTCCGAATCCAGCGCTCCACTTTTCGTTGTCGAGGCGGATGAAAGCGACGGGACTCTGCGCGAGTTTCATCCCGAGCACGCCATCGTACTGAACGTGGACGCGGAACATCTCGATTACTACGCCGGTCTTGAGGCGATTTGCCGCGAGTTCCAGGCCTTCGGCGAACTCACGCGCGGTCTGCTGATTTTTTGCGCGGACGACCCGCGCCTGGCCGAACTGTTCGCCGAACGCCCCGGCGCCATCTCGTACGGCTTCAATCCGCTGGCCGCGTATCGGATCGAAGCCCAAACCGGGAGCGCTCCAGCCGCCTCGTCCCCCGCTCCCGCGGCCTCGCGTTTCAACCTCTGGCACGGCGGCGAACTCCTGGGCGTCTTTACGGTCGGCCTCCTCGGAGAGAAAAACGCCTCCAATACGGCCGCGGTTGTCACGCTGTTGCACCAGCTCGGTTTTCAGCCGCCTGAGATTGCCGCGGCGATCGCGCCTTTTCGCGGCGCGGCGCGGCGGCAGGAGGAGCTGTTTGCCGACGATCGCTTCCGCGTTTTTGATGATTACGCTCATCATCCGCGGGAGATCGCCGCGACGATTGCGGCGTTCAAGACGCTCGCGCCCCGGCGGTTGCTCGTGGCGTTTCAACCGCACCGCTACACCCGCACGCAGCATCTCCTCAAAGATTTCTCCACCTGCTTCAAGGGTGTTGATAAACTCTGGCTCACCGAAGTGTACGCAGCGAGCGAGCCGGAAATCCCGGGCGTCAATGGGGCGCTGTTGGCCGATGCGGTGCAGGCGAAAGGCCAGCCGGTCCATTTCACGCGGACGCTGGCGGAATTACGGATGTCCGTCCGGGCGGCGATGCAGCCCGGCGACCTGGTGCTCTTTCTGGGTGCGGGCGACATTACTCAAACCGCGCGCGAGCTTGCCGCCCAATTGCGCAACGAGATGCCAACAAACAAAGAACAGCTTTTTGCCGCTCTTTCCGCCGTCGTTTCTCCGGCCACGGTCCTGAGACAAAACGAGCCGCTGGCAAAAAAGACGACGTTGCGCGTTGGTGGACCGGCCGATGTTTACGTGGAGCCGGCTTCGGAAATGGAACTGGCGGTGGTGTTGAAAGTCTGCGCCGAACAGCAGGTGCCGATGGTGATCCTGGGCCGCGGTTCGAATCTGCTGATCAAGGACGGCGGCATCCGCGGCGTGGTTGTTTCGCTGGGGCAACCGCACTTCAGCCGGATCGAGGTCGTCGGGGAACAGCTCCACTGTGGGGCCGGCGCGTCTCTCAAAAGCGTCGCGAATGAGGCGAAGCGCCGCGGCCTGACCCGATTGGAGTTTCTCGAAGGGATTCCCGGCAGCATCGGCGGAGCGCTCCGCATGAACGCCGGCGCCATGGGCGGCTGGATGTTCGACGTGGTGGAGACGATCCGGTTCATGGACTCCCTGGGCGGGATTCACGAGCGGTCGGCGAGCGAAGTAAACGTGGAGTATCGCGGCTGTCCGTTGTTCAAGAGCCACATTGCGCTGGGCGCGGTGCTCAAGGGCGAGCCGGCGCCGCGCGAACTGATCGAGCAGCGAATGGCCGCCAGCAACGAGAAGCGGTGGACCAGCCAGCCGCGCAAGCCCAGCGCCGGATGCATTTTCAAGAACCCGAAGTCGATCCCGGCCGGCAAATTGATCGACGAGCTTGGTTTGAAAGGGACGCGTGTTGGCGGCGCGGTGGTGTCGGACGTGCACGGCAATTTCATCGTGAACGAAGGCAACGCTACCGCGCAGGATGTGCTGGGCTTGATTGAAATTGTGCGCCGACGGGCAAAATCCACGCGGGGAATCGACCTGGAAACGGAAGTGGAGATCCTGGGCGAGTAACGATGAACCAACGTCTGCACATTACCGTCATGCTCGGCGGCCCTTCCGCCGAACGCGAGGTGTCGCTGAAGTCAGGCGAGGCCGTCGCCAAGGCTCTGCGTTCGCTCGATCATACGGTTTACGAACTGGATCCGCGCGACGATTCATGGTCCCTGCCTGCCGGCACGGACGTTGTCTTTCTGGCGCTGCACGGCACGTATGGCGAGGATGGCACGGTGCAGAAGCGTCTCGAAGAAGAGGGCGTGCCGTACACGGGTTGCGATTCAGAAGCCAGCCGCACGGCTTTTGACAAAGTCCTGACCAAAAAACTCTGCCTTGAAACGGGTGTGCCAACGGCGCCGTTCGAGGTGATCAGCTCGCCGACAACGCCATGGCCCCGGGGCTGGAACCCGCCGGTGGTCCTCAAGCCGGTGCGCCAGGGGTCGAGCGTCGGCTTGCAATTTGTCGAGGACGTTGCCGACTGGAGTGCGGCGCTGACAGAGGCATTGCGTTATGACTCGGAGATCTTGATGGAGGAAAAGATTTTGGGCCGGGAAACCACGGTCGGCATCTTAGGCGGGGAGGCTTTGCCGCTCGTGGAGGTCAGGCCCAAAGAAGGCAGCTACGACTACAATAACAAATACACGGCGGGCCGGACCGAATACTTCTGTCCGGCGCCGTTCGACCCGTCCGCCACGCAGCGGATCCAGTCGGCTGCGCTCGGCGCGTTTCGCGCCGTGGGCGGACGCGATTACGGCCGTGTGGACGTCATGGTGCGGGCCAACGGCGAGCCGGTGGTGTTGGAGGTCAATACGCTGCCCGGTATGACCGAAACCAGCCTGCTGCCGAAGGCGGCGGCGGCGGCGGGGTTTGGCTTTCCTGAACTTTGCCAGCGAATGATTGACCTTGCATTGCGTCATTCGCCCGTCAGCGCATAAACCCACCATGTTACTCAAACGAAAACCAAAGAACCGCCGGTTCGGACGCGGACACGTTCTGGACGTGAAGTTGCGCACCCGGGAGGTGCGCGCGGCCCGGATCAGGCTCTTGAGCACAGCCCTGGCGGTTTCCCTTGGCACGGTCGTGGGGCTGTATCTGCTGTGGCGTGGCGGGGAATGGGCGCTCGACCAGTTCGTTTTCAAAAATGATGTCTTCGCCATCCGGGAACTGGACGTGCAAACCGATGGCGGGATTCCGGTTGAGCAGCTCCAGAAGTGGGCCGGAGTGAAGAAAGGCGACAACCTGCTTGCGCTCGACATGGCCCGTGTCAAGCGCGACCTGGAGCTCGTGCCATTGATCGCCTCGGTCGCCGTCGAGCGGATACTGCCTTGCACCCTCCGCGTGCAGGTGGCCGAGCGCGAGCCGATTGCTCAGGTCAAGGTGCCACGACTGACCTCAGGCGGCTTCGAATTCGTGCGATACCATCTCGACGAATCCGGACACGTGATCTTTTTCAAGGACCTTGCGCCACTGAACCCGCCCCGCGCTTCGACCAATGACAACCTTCCGTTTCTAACCGGCGTCAACGCCGCAGAACTGACCCCCGGCCGGGCCGTCGGTTCGCCGAACCTGAAGGCCGCTTTGCGATTGATCACCGCCTTCGATCATTCGCCCATGGCCGGAATTGTGGACCTGCAGAGCGTCGATGTCTCCGGTCCCGAAATGATTCAGGTTGTGACAGGACAGGGGAGCCAGGTGACCTTCGGCCTTGATTATCCGGAGGAGCAGCTTCGCCGCTGGCGCGCGGTGCACGACTTCGCCCGGAAGAACGGACGGGCGATCCTGATGCTCGATCTCTCGGTGACGAACAATTCCCCCGCGCTTTGGCTGGACGCCAGGGCCGTGTCTCCGCCCACGCCGAAATCCCAACAACCCCTCCGCAACAGGAAGAAGCATGTTTGATCAATCGTCCGTCATCGTCGGTCTGGAAGTCGGCACCTCGAAGGTCTGCGCCGTGGTCGGCGAGGCCGCGGCCGGCGGCGCCCTCGGCATCATCGGCGTCGGCCAGGCCCGCTCCCGCGGCGTGCGCAAGGGAGAGATTGTCGATCCCGCGCTCGCCGGCGAGGACATTCGCAACGCCATCGTCGAGGCGGAACAAATGGCCGACGTCGAGATTCGCAGCGTCTATCTCGGTGTGACCGGCGGCCACGTCCGCGGGTTTAACAATCGAGGCGTTCATCCCGTCGTTTCCGCCGACCGCGAGATCTCTGACGACGACGTGCAGGACGCGATCAAGAACGCCAAGGCGATCAACCTTCCGGCCGAGAACCATGTCGTTCACGTGATTCGCCAGCACTTCACGGTGGACGGCCAGGACGGCATTCTGAACCCCGTCGGCATGCTCGGCGCGAAGATTGAGGTGGACGTCCACGTGATCCACGGGAATTTCAACCGGCTCCAGAACGCCATCCGCGCCGTCAAAGGTCTCCAATTGGAGGTCGAGGACATCGTCTTCAACGGACTGGCCTCGTCGCTCGCGCTCTTGAGCACCGAACAAAAGGAACTTGGCGCGGTGGTGATTGACATCGGTGGCGGCACGACCGAATTCGCGGTTTGCGCCGATGGGATTGTCAAGCACACCGGGTTGCTCGCCGTCGGCGGCGATCACGTCTCCAATGATCTCGCCTATGGGCTCAAGGTTCCGCTCAGCCGCGCGGAGCAACTGAAGATTGAGCATGGCGCGGCGCTGCCCGATGAGAGCGTCAAGGGACAAACGGTCAGTTACACCAACAACTCCGGACCGACCGAGCGCACGATCAATCTGGAGCACCTGCGACGGATCATGTCGGTCCGGCTCGAAGAGATTTTCCAGCTCATTGCCCGCGAAGTCGAGCAGACCGGCCTGCTCGATTACCTGCGCGCCGGTGTTTTTCTTTGCGGCGGCGGGGCGCGTATCCCGCAGGTTCAACAACTGGCCGAGCGCGTTTTCGGGGTGCCCGCTTCCCTGGGCAAAACGAATTCCATCAATGGCCTCCGCTCGGCCCTCGACCAGCCGGAGTTCGCAACCGCCATCGGGCTGGTCAAATTTGGTTCGTTCCAAACGAAAAAGCGGACCGGGCGGGCCGGTTTCACGGACGGTATCAAGAGCAAAGTCAGTCAGCTCTTTCGCGTCGCAAGAAAGTGAGAGGTGACACCATGAAAGCGCAAAAACAAACCGCCCCGAACCTGGCCCTGCCGAGGGAGAAAACATCCATGAAAGTTTTCGGTGTCGGCGGCGCCGGCGGCAATGCGGTACAGCAGATGGCGAAGAAAGGCTTTGAGGGGGCGGCCTTCTTCGCGCTGAACACGGACATTCACGCGCTGGCCGGCTGCCCGGCTCCACAAACGCTGCCGCTGGGCGCGAAATTGACCCGCGGCCTGGGCGCGGGAGGCGACCCGGAAATTGGGCGCGCGGCGGCCGAGCAGGATGCCGATCAATTGCGCGACCTTTGTGCGGGAGCCGACATTGTGGTGGTGGTGACGGGTCTTGGCGGCGGGACGGGCACGGGTGCAAGTCCCGTGCTGGCGCGGATAGCGAAAGAAGCCGGCGCCCTGGCGCTGGCGGTCGTCACTCTGCCGTTCGAATGCGAAGGCGCCCGGCGCCAGTGCCAGGCCAGAACCGGCCTCGAACAGTTGAAGGAAGCCGCCGACGCGGTCCTTTGCCTCCCGAACGATCGGGTGTTGAAACTCATCGACGAGAACACGAGCCTGATCGAGACGTTCAAAATCACCAACGACCTGCTCGCACAGGGGGTGCGCGGCATCTGGCGGTTGTTGACCCGCACCGGAATCATCAATGTTGATTTCGCGGACTTGTGCGCCGTGGTGAGCGGGCGGCACGCGGAAAGTTCCTTCGCGACGGCCGACGCGCGCGGAGAACATCGCGCCCGTGACGTTGCGGAAAAAATCCTGAGGAGTCCCTTGCTCGACGGCGGCGCCGTGTTGAGCGAAGCCGAGTCCGTGCTCGTAAGCATGGTCGGAGGGGCCGACCTGACCATGGCCGAGGTCAATCGCGTGATGGCTCAGATCAACCGCGGCTGTGAGAATGCCCATATCATCCTGGGCGCCGCGGTGGACGAGGAATTCAAGGACCGGCTGTCTGTGACGGTGGTTGCCACGCGGCGGGCCAGGCTCGAGCCGGATGACCGGCGCGAGATTGCGCCGGCCGCAGGCGCGGATTCGGCGGAAACGTCGCGATTGGTCGAGCCGGCCGCAGGAGAAGGGGCCGGGTTTGACTCCCAGTTTCTGTCTTCGGCCCGGACGCCTCGGCCCGCCTCGCGCTTTGTTGCGCCGCCGCCCGCGTTGACGCCCGAGCAGAAGGAGCAAGCCCTCGCGCAACAGAACGCAGGAAGGCCTTATCGCAAATCGCGGTCGAAGATGCGCCAGGGGATGCTGCCCCTGGAAATTGTGTCCAAGGGCCGGTTCGAGAAGAGCGAGCCGACCATTTACCAGGGAGAAGACCTTGACGTGCCCACCTATATCCGCCGCGGCGTTCCGCTGAATTAGAGCGCTTTCAAAAAAAGTGCAGACCCCCGGGCGAGCCGCCCAACGTGAGTCGCCCTTAGTTAGAACCACCCTTCACCCTCAATCCCTCTCCCCGTTGAGGGGAGAGGGAAGTCCGCAGCGACCGCCGCCTGTTTCACTGCTCCTGCGTCCAGCGTAAATCGGGCTTAACGCGATTACCTCGTATCCCTCTTGAGCACGGCCTTGGTCGCTTCCCGCAACGCGTCGAGTTGAGGCTTTAACTCTTTCTTCGTCTCGCTGCTCATGCGATCGATGAAGAGAATCCCGTGCAAGTGATCCGTCTCATGCTGGACCGCGCGGGCCAGCAGACCTCCGCATCGGAATTCGATTGTTTCTCCCTTTTCATTCATGGCGGTCACGTCCACCGATTCCGGCCGTTCGATGTCCGCGTAAATTTCCGGAAAGCTCAGACAACCTTCGGGACCGGTGACGGGCTTGCCCGCGGGCTTGACTTCGGGGTTGATGAGTACGAGCGGCATGTGGTCGGCAATGGCCGCCGGTTTCCCGCCGATTTCCAGCGTGGAAGGCCGGTCTCTGACATCTTTGATGTCAATCACCGTCAGTCGGAGCGCCTTGCCGACCTGTTGCGCCGCCAGGCCGACTCCGGCGGCCGCATACATGGTTTCCAGCATGTCGTCAATCAACCCGGTGATTTCCGGCGTGATGCCTTCGATGCGGGCGCCTTTCTGGCGGAGGACGGGGTTGCCGTATTTGACAACGGGAAGAATCATTTGCCGGGCCATTTGCGAAGCAACCCCGCCAGTTGGGAAAGACCGGGGCTGGTTGCGGAGCGGACGTAATATCCGCTGGTTGCCACGCCGGTCAGCAGGCTCTGTTCGTTATCGAAGCCAAGCAGCTTGCCGAGGCAGAAGCCGGCGTTGAAATGGTCGCCGGCGCCGGTGGTGATCTTCGGCCTCGCGACAAACGGGCCATCCACCGCGGAAGCCTGGCCGTCACCCACCGCCAGCGCGTATCTGACCGGATGAACCACCAGTGTGTTGATCTTCAGATGGCGTTGGATTTCCAGAGCGAGGTTGGAAAGCCTTTCGCGGGTATGCGCCCGGGTGTCGAAGCCCAGCACCTCGGCAATTTCGTAGGCCT
Organism: Verrucomicrobiia bacterium; assembly: GCA_035277185.1. Lineage (GTDB taxonomy): Bacteria > Verrucomicrobiota > Verrucomicrobiia > Limisphaerales > AV2 > DATEKZ01. Next base: position 772 of record DATEKZ010000106.1, on the reverse strand, counting down.
CTTTCTCGTTCAGACCGAGAATCACATCGAAATGCCTCTCGAAGTCGCCGATCAGCTTGAGGGCGCGGATGATATCCTTGGGCAGCCGTTTGACCGGGTCACACAGGTCGAAAAACATGCTCCGTCGCGGCCCTTTCATTCGCGGACAAAGCTCCCTTTGCAACGCCTCCCAGAGGTCGCTCATATAGGGAATCATCGTCCAGTTCACAAAGGCGATGAGGCTGGACGACTCGAACTTCGCCGCGAACTTGTCGCGTCCAAACCGCGCCTGGATGTTTGCCCATGTGATTTCGTTGAGTTGAACGGTCCGCGAAATCATCACCTTGCCGTCCTCGAATTCCAGCGCATCGGTCTGGCCCGGCTGCGCGATGGAAAAGACCTCCGCGCGTTTGGCGAAATCGTCGAAGACCGGATGCCAGTTTGGATAACCGAGTGCGCCCAGATAAGTGACCTTCAACCCGAAGCTCGCGAGGGCGTTGGCCATGATGGGGCCGTTTCCGCCAAGTTTCACAAGCTGGTTGACCAGCTCGATGTTGGTGCTCCGGCCGGCGGCTTCGGCGATGCGTTCGGCCAGACGGGCGATCGAGGGCATCCGTTGATACGTTTCCGCGTTCTCGCGCGTATCGACAACGTGCACGATTTCATCCACGAATCCGTCGAGGCCGACAAACGCGCTCAAACTGGCCGCGTGTTCGACCGTTTCCAGCAGTCGGTTCGCGCATTGTTCGCGGAGTTCAAGGGAAGCACTCATGAACGTTCCTGAAAGACCGGC
>DATEKZ010000105.1:0-5176 GCA_035277185.1 Verrucomicrobiia bacterium | reverse complement strand
CTAAGACCCGCCGGCGTCCTTCAGACGGCCCGGTTCTCTCGCGTTTTTACCGGCGCGCTTGACGAGCGAATCACCCAGGTCCTCGCGGCACTGTTCCGCCAGAGCTTGGAGCCTCTTGACAACGTCGGGGTGTTGAGCCGCGACATCCAGTTTCTCGCTCACGTCTTTTTCCAGATCAAACAGCGCCAGTCCGGTTTTTGTGGATTCGTACTTGGAAGGCTTGCCTCCCGTTCCGCCCGACTTGCCTGCCAGCGTCCGATAGGTGTGAGGGAAAACCAGCTTCCATCGGCCGCTGCGGACCGCCTGCAGTTCACCGACATTGTAGTAGAAGAAGTATGCGTCGTGCGGACTCCCGGCCTTCGCATCACCGGAAATCAGCGGCCAGATGTCTTTGCCATCGATCGGATGCGAAGGCAGCCTGGCATCAATGAGCCGCGCAATCGTAGGCAAAACGTCAATCGTCATGGCCGGCTCGCGGCAGACGCTCCGCGCCGGAATCCTTCCCGGCCAGCGCATGATGCACGGCACGCGAACGCCGCCTTCCCACGCGGTCCCTTTGCCCTCGCGCAACCTGCCGGCGGAACCGGCGTGATCGCCGTACGAAAGCCACGGGCCGTTGTCCGACGTGAAAATGACGAGCGTGTCGCGATCGAGTTTGTGTCTCTCGAGCGCGTCGAGGATTTGTCCGACCGACCAGTCGATCTCCTGGATGACGTCGCCGTAGAGCCCGCGCTTTGATTTGCCCTTGAACTTGTCCGACACGAAGAGCGGCACGTGCGGCATGTTGTGCGCGACGTAGAGGAGGAACGGGCGGTCCTTGCTTCTTTCGATGAATCCGACGGCGCGCTCCGTGTACCACGTCGTCAGCTTGGTTTGGTCGGGATTCTTCCCAACGACCTTGTCGCCATCAATGAGCGGCAGGTCCGGATACGTGCCGGGCTTTGCTTCAGGATGAAACGGCCACATGTCGTTCGAGTAGGGCAGGCCGAAATACTCGTCGAAGCCATGACGAATCGGCAGAAACTCAGGATGATGTCCCAGATGCCACTTGCCGAAGATGGCCGTGGCATAACCGCGCTGTTTTACAAGCTCCGCGATCGTCATTTCATTTGAGCTGATCCCATGCCGCGCACCTGGCCCGAGCGCGCCGGAGATGCCAATGCGATTGGGATAACATCCGGTCAGCAACGCGGCGCGCGACGCCGAGCAGACCGCCTGCGCCGCGTAGAAATCGGTGAACCGCCGCCCTTTGCGCGCCAGGCGGTCCAGATTCGGCGTCTTGTATCCACGCGCGCCGAAGACTCCCAGGTCGGCATAGCCCAGATCATCGGCGAAGATGATGACGACGTTCGGCGGACGGGATGGCGTCCGTCCGGCTGCGAAGACAACCATCGGCATCCAGAGCAACACAGCCAGGGCGAATTGCGATTTCGAGAAGGGTTTCATGTCGTCAGTATTGCGCAATCCAGCGCTTCTCGATCAGGGGTCCTGGGCATTCAGCGGTTTCTCCACAAGTTCCACCGGTTCGCGGCAGCACATGCAAGGACCGGGCACGACCGTTTTGATGGCGCAAATGTCGCAGTAGTAGTAGAGATCGTGGACCACGCCGTTGCGTACCGACTTCATCGCCCGCACGTCGAAGATCTGCGTCCCGGGCGGGATCTTGCCGGACAGGAGCAGTTCCTTTTCGTGAAGACGCTTGTCGGCGAACAAGGCCTCGGAAAGTCCGGTCCGTAGCAGCGTGAAGTAAACGCCGTTCGTGGTTCTGAAGCCGTAAATGTGTTCGTGGTTCGTCGGCAGGTCGGTCTGGTGGAGCCGGTGCATTTCTTCCGGCAGACAGACGACCTGGCCGCGCAGTTGCACGGATTCACTCGCCGGAGCGTCCGCCCGTTCCGCCGCGTTTGCGAACAAGGCGGTCAATCCGACCAAACAAACCATCGGCCAGCGAGTGTGAGGCACGCTTGTCATCCTGAACTATTCAATGGATTCTCTTACTCGCAAGGAGCGACTTTCACCGTTCGTTTCCAGCGCTGAGTTGCAGTGCCTTCTCGTAATCCTCGGGCCGGTCAATGTCGAGGTCTATGCCCGGGTCCTCCAACTCGCACGTTGACACTATTTCGTTATGGAGGAATTCCTTGAGATTTCCGGCGGATGACGCGCGCAAACGATCGAAAACGCCGCGTGGCATGAGAACCGGGTGCCTGCGCCGGCCTTCCCGGCTCGGCTGGCAGACCGTGTCCGGATGAGCCGCGACGAATTCAATCAGGACGCGCAGTGTTTCATCGCGAAGATGCGGCTGATCCCCGAGCACGATTCCCACGTGCGTGATCTCCGGCTGCCAGCCATTCCACTCTGCCGCGCATCGGATCGAACTGAACATGCCGCGTTCGGGGTTCGGATTGTAAACGCGGTTCGCAGTGGGAAAACCGATCCGATCCAATTCCTCAGCGATCGTTGAATTGCCGGGAGCGCAAACCACGGTGATTTGCTTCGCGCGTGCAGCTTCCCATTGTCGAATGAGATGCCCGAGAATCGAGGTCGTTCCCCACGGAAGAAGCAGCTTTGGCTTTCCCATGCGCGACGAAGCCCCGGCGGCGAGGATGACGACGCCAATAATCGAAGACATGTCGCGGCCGGTCATTGGCTCCGTTTCTCCTCATTCATGATCGGGCAACGGGCCGTAGGAGCGCGCGGCCAAATCAGGACCCGGCCAAAGGTCGGCCAGACGCCGCCGAAGTTGCGCGGGTGATTCGCCCGGATGTCGTTCGCGCATCCCGTCAGCGCGCGGGCCGTGCGGTTGGCGCTGAGCACCATGGCCAGCTTCCGGGCCGGAGAGGCGCTCCGCGGCAATTCGATCAGTACACGTTCCGCGTCGGGGTTTGTGTCTTCGGCCAGCGGTCGCATCACGGCACCCTAACCCGGAGACGGGTTCGTGGAAAGCATCGACCTATGGACGCGCATCGGGGGCCATGAACCGCATCGCGCGCCGGCGTCTTGGAGTACGGTTGGAGTACGGTGTGGGGGGCGCGAGGGCACACTCCGCTTTGGCTTTGAATGCGCGCCATGAATTCCAAAGCGGTGTCAGCCCCGTTCCCCGCCAGCCACCGCACTCCAAAACCTGGCGGCGACTCGGGCAGTTCATGGAAAGTCTCGCGTTCTCTAGTCGAAACCGTTTCAAGACGCGGGAGGAGTACTGGCGAGTTTCAATTCCGCCCGTTTCTGTATGAATTGTCCCATGACGCTCACGGCGATCTCCGGCACGCTCACCGCCTGAATGTCCACGCCCACAGGACACGCCACTTTGGCGAGTTGATCTTCGGAAGCGATCTTCTCTTCGATGAACTGGGTCGAGATGAGTCGCCATTTACGGCGACTGCCGATCATCCCCAGGAACACGAACGGGCGATGCACCCAGTTGCGCAACACCAGCGCGTCGTGCTGATGGCCGCGGGTGACGATCAGCCCGAAGGTCGGCCGCGACGGCATGGGTTCTTTCAAAAGTTTCTCCCAGTAATCCACGCGGAACTGCGTTGCTTTGGGAAAATAAACGTGATTGGCCAGGGTCGGGCGGTCGTCGAAAACGGTCACATTGAAATCGAGTTGCAAGGCGAGCGGCGCGACGGCTTGCGCCACGTGCCCCGAGCCGGCGATCCATAACGCGCATGGCGGCGACACCGTCTCCTGATAGAGCCAATCCTCGCCTCCACCGCCGCTTGCCCAGTCGATGCTGAAATCCTTCTTCACACCCCAGGTGACCTGCTCGGCACACGACGCCAGCGTTCGCCAAAGCTCAGCCGCTTGAGCCGCCTGGGGCAGGATCAAACCACAGACTTTGCCGCCGCAGATCAGTCCGTCGTCCCAGCCGAAGTCGTGGTCGAGCACCAGCTCGAACGTTGCGGGCGTTTGCGTGAGCAACGACCGGCGCGCGCGGTCCTGCACCTCTGCTTCCAGACATCCGCCGCCGAGGGTTCCCTTGATCCGGCCGTCGGCGAAGAAGATGGCTTTCGCGCCCTTCTTCTGCGGGCTGGAACCTTTGATGCCGGAGATCATTCCGAGTGCGAACGGTTGCCCTTCGGCGAGTGCTTCCAGCAGGAAATCAAAAAAGCGAGCCATAGACGTTTTGCTGATTCGCGGGCAAAGGTAACGAACGGCAGGTTCGGAGTCGAGCCTTGTGACGGCCGACGTTAGAAGCAGGTATTTGGACACTGCGAGCGGAGGGTGGGAGGTTCTCCTGAAACGTCGTCCGCGACCGAGCAAAGAAAGGAAGGAGCGCGATCGGTCCCCGGTCGCAGCAGCTTCGATAGCCCGGTTGCACCTGGAGTCCTTCGAGGCTGTTGCTGGCATTCGGACCCGCTGCGCTCCGGGACGGCGCGCGCTCCGCATTCTCAGGAGAGAGGATTTCCGCGCTCCTGGGCGTCTCCAAAAGTTGACGGCGCCCAGGTTGACACTGCACCCGAGTTGCGTTAGCTGTCGAGCCATGTTGAAACAACCCCCTTTTCCGCGCTCCGCCGTTCGCCCGTTCGCGCGAAACCGTCGGACAGTTTCCGCCATCGCCTTTGCCGCTCTCCTCTGGTCCGTTCCTTCCCGGGTGTCGGCACTGGACTGGTATCGCTGGCGCGGACCGGATGCCAACGGCATCTCGAAGGAAACCGGCTGGTCCACCGCGTGGCCGAGCGAAGGACCAAAGCAACTTTGGAAGGCGAACGTCGGCACGGGCTTCTCCTCCATTTCCATCAGCAAAGGGCGCGCTTACACGATGGGAAATCGCCACGATACCGAAACGGTGTATGGCCTGGACGCCGACACCGGGGCTGTGATCTGGAAACATTCCTATCCCTGTGTTGCCGATCCAAATCTGTATGAAGGCGGCCCGAACGCCACGCCGACGGTTGACGGGAAAGTGGTTTATACTTTCAGCCGTCGCGGCCATGTTTTCGCGCTCCACGCCGAAACCGGAAAGGTGGTCTGGTCCCGAGACCTTCGCACCGAGATTGGGCTCAAGTTGCCCGAATGGGGCTTCTCCGGTTCGCCGCTGGTCCAGGGCCAGTTGCTCATCCTGAACGCTGGTGTCGGCGGCACGGCGCTGGACAAAGAAACCGGGAAAACCGTGTGGACTTCAAGCAAGGACTCGGCGGGCTACTCGACTCCCATTCCATTCGATCAAGGACAGACCCGG
>DATEKZ010000104.1:0-5094 GCA_035277185.1 Verrucomicrobiia bacterium | reverse complement strand
TCTCCCTGGGGGAGAGGGCCGGGGTGAGGGCGAGTCAGAATCAAAACCCCTCGGAAAAGCCTCGAAGCCCGACTCGCCTTCGCCTCAACCCAACCGTCTTGACCTCGCCCGGTGGATCGTCAATCCGCAAAACCTGCTCCCGGCGCGCGTGATGGTCAATCGCATCTGGCAGCAATATTTCGGGCATGGAATCGTGGAGACGGAAAACGACTTCGGCACCCAGGGCTCATTGCCGTCTCATCCGGAGTTGCTCGACTGGCTCGCGTGCGAATTCATGCAGCCAGGCGGCGCCGACGGTCCTCCCTCTCCTGGGGCTGCGGGCGAAGCCTCGGCGAAAGACAAAAACTCTCTGGGCCGGGGTGAGGGCGGGCGTACCTCTTTGCGAAGCACTGACTTCAAGCCTGCCTCACGCCTCACGCCTCACGCCTCACGTCCCTGGTCTCTCAAACACATCCACCGCCTCATCGTCAATTCCGCCACGTATCGCCAATCGTCGAAAGTGCGCCCGGACCTCGCCATCGTTGACCCGAACAACAAACTGCTGGCCCGCCAATCCCGCCTCCGTCTCGACGCGGAAGTCGTGCGCGATGTTTGCCTCAGCGCGAGCGGGGTGTTGAACGACAAAATGGGCGGGCCGAGCGTCTTTCCTCCACAACCGGACGGCGTGATGAAGCTGGGCCAGGTAAAACGCGATTGGAAGGCGAGCGCCGGCGCGGACCGCTTTCGTCGCGGGATGTACACGTACCACTGGCGCGCGACACCGCATCCGGCGCTGGCGGTCTTCGACGCGGCGGATGGGTTCAGCACCTGCACCCGCCGCATCCGTTCGAACACACCGCTGCAGGCATTGACGTTGTTAAACGACGAGGCGTTCGTCGAGTTTGCCCACGCCATGGCCACGCGCGTCCTGAAGGAGGGTCCGAGCGCGGACGCGTCGCGAATGGACTTTGCATTTCGTCTCTGCCTCTCGCGTTCGCCCGCGCCGGACGAGAGGCAACGTCTGATCGAGTTGCTCGACAAGGACCTGGCAGTGCTCGAAAAATCACCCGCTGAGGCCGTCGCCGTCCTCGGAGGCAAACGCGATTCCAAAGCCGACGTGAAACGACTTGCCGGGTGGACGACGGTTTGCCGCGTGTTGCTGAATCTGGACGAGACGATAACGCGGGAGTGACTTCAGATATGTCCCATGACGAAACGGCCATGAATCACTCGGGTTCCGAGCCGCCTCCCTTGTGGGAGATCGAGTTTCGCGTTGCCGACTTGACCAGCGAGCAAACGGCGATCCCGCGGGAGCGGATCAAGCCGGACTCACGCCTGTTCGAAGATCTGAACATTGACAGCCTGGACATGGTGGCGTTGATCCTCGCAGTCGAGGAAGAATTCGATGTGGCGATCCCAGATGATATCGGTCAACAGATGTTTGTTCGGCAGCCCGTGACGATCGGCGTGTTGGCTGAAATCGTCCGCCATCAGTGGGGAACAGGGGCACCCGAACGTAAAGGCTGGTTTGCGACAAAGGCCGCTCCACCGGTTGCCGCAGCGACTCCCTTCACGCAGTTGGGAGGCACCGCTTCGGAACGTGATTGGCTTGAGGGTTCACTTTACGAGCCGATGGCCGCTACTCCAGAGGGTTGCAAGCAATTCCGCCGTCGCACGGATGGCATGAGGTGCGTGCTCCTGCCCGCTGCCGAGGTCGAACTTGGCACCCACGCTACTGACGCGCTGCCGGACCAGCGACCCGCCCATCGCGCGACGCTGACAAGTTTCCTGGTCGATGCAGAACCAGTTTCGGTTCGAGCGTTCGCGCGATTCTTGAATTCGGTGGACCAAGGGCAGGCGAAAGTGATCTCTGAATGGTGCGGTGTTGAGAACGACGACCGGCGCGGGCAGCACTTTCAACTAAAGCATCATCGCAATCAGTGGCACCCGTTGATAGGGGTCGAACAACAACCGATGATTCTCGTATCGTGGTTCGGTGCGAATGCCTATGCCCTTTGGGCCAACCGTCGGGATTGGCGCTGGTTTCGCGGAGACGGGACGATGCCAGAAAGTTTGCACAATCGGTTGGTTGGAGCAGCCGGTCGCAGCGCACCCTCGCCTGCGAGTTTCCTGCCCACGGAAGCTCAGTGGGAATACGCGGCGCGAGGCGCGAACGCCAAGTCGTTTCCCTGGGGTGACGCCCCTGCAACAGTCGATCGTGCCCGTGTGGCACTCCACACGGCGCGCGCGACTTATCCCAACACATTGCCGCTTGCCGGTGTGACGGACAAACTAGGCATGTCGCCTTTTGGCCTGCACCATATGGCGGGAAACGTATGGAATTGGTGCGCGGACTGGTATGGGCCGGACTTCTATCAGCGCACGGAGGCGTGCCGGCCCAATCCACAGAACTTGCAGCCAAGCGGCGTGCGGTGTGAGCGGGGTGGAAGTTGGATTGGCCCCGCTGACTTGGCGCGTTCGTCCTATCGCCGCGGACGCCCACCGTCGGCACGCGGACGTTGCCTTGGCTTTCGGTGCGTTGGACTTGGCGAGCGACTTTCAGAATTGATTACAGGGCTGTGAGATATCTTGCGCCATGAATCCCTTCGATCCAAATGATTCGCTTCCGCACGTCACGCGCCGTCATTTCTTCGGCCGGTGCGCCCTGGGTCTGGGTTCCATCGCACTGGGCTCGCTCCTCAACGAGCAGCGAGCGCTCGGTGCGGACTCCGGGGCGTTGCCGAATCCGATGGCGCCGAAGCAACCGCACTTTTCGCCGCGCGCGAAGAACATCATTTACCTGTTCATGGCCGGGGGACCGTCGCAGCTCGAATTGTTCGACTACAAGCCGAAGCTAATCGAACTGAACGGACAGCCCATTCCTGAGTCCTACATCGAAGGCAAGCGATTCGCCTTTATGGGGAGCAGCCACGGTACGAAACTGCTCGGTACCCGCCGGGAGTTTTATCGCCGCGGCCAGTCCGGCATGTGGGTCTCCGATCTGTTCCCGCACACCGCCACCATCGTTGATGACGTGAGCTTCGTGATGTCTTGCGCGACGAACCTGTTCAACCACGCTCCGGCAAAGTTGTTCATGAACACCGGCTCCGGCCAATTCGGCAGGCCCAGCATCGGGTCGTGGGTTACCTATGGCATCGGCAGCGAATCACAGGACTTGCCCGGCTTCGTGGTGCTGCAGAGCGGGCCGCGCGGGCCGCGCGGCGGCGCGGTCAACTGGGCGAGCGGTTTTTTGCCCACGTCCTATCAGGGTGTGCCCTTGCGCAGCCAGGGCGATCCGATCTTGAACATCGCCAGTCCTCGCGGCGTCACCGCGCAGCGCCAGCGGGACTCCATCGATGCCATTCGCGACTTGAATCTCAGGCGTCTGGTCGAGACGGGCGACCAGGAAATCTCTACCCGCATCTCCGCCTATGAAATGGCCTATCGGATGCAATCGAGCGCGCCCGAACTCATCGATCTCTCGGGCGAAAGCGAGGCGACTCTCAAGCTCTACGGCGTCGAGAAGGACAAGCCCTCGTTCGCGCGGAATTGTCTGCTGGCCCGGCGCCTCGTCGAGCGTGGCGTGCGTTTCGTGCAACTCTATCACACCAATTGGGACAGCCATGGTGGTCCGGGCGAGAACCTTCAGAGCGACTTCGAGAAGGTTTGTCGCGACGTGGACCAGGGCCAGGCGGCACTCGTGAAGGATTTGAAGGCGCGCGGATTGCTTGACGACACGCTGGTCATCTGGGGCGGCGAATTCGGACGCACACCGATGGGCGAGAACCGGGACACGACCGGCCGCAATCATCACATCGAGGCCTTCACGATGTGGCTGGCCGGCGGCGGCGTCAAAGCGGGCGCCATCATCGGTCAGACCGACGAATTGGGCTTCAACGCGGTGGAGGACCGGGCTCACGTTCACGACCTGCACGCGACGATTTTGCACCTGCTTGGTCTGGACCACAAAAGGCTCACGTTCCGTTTCCAGGGGCGGGACTTTCGTCTGACGGACGTGCACGGGGAGATTGTGACCAAGCTGTTGGCGTGAGACGGCAGGGGTCCCGTCCGTACTCATCACCTTTACGAATCGTCAATGGAGAATCCGATCGTTTTAAGACAAATAGTTCGCGCCTTTCTCAAAGGCCTTCTGGTAACCGCTGGGGGCACTATTCTGTTTGGTGTTGCCGCAGCAAGCCTCGGCGCTTTGCTCGGATCGCCGGAGGCGCATTTCATCTCGGGTGTCTGTTATTGGAGCCTTCTGGCTCTGAGGTTTGTCTCTGACTGGCTGGGATATCATTTTACCCCTGTATGTCCTTTGATAGGTCAACTTCAACATGTGTGGTTTGGAATCCCATTCGCGGCAATCGTAAACGGAGTTCTCGGAGCGCTTGTCAGTTGCGCGTTCGCAATAGGCAAACACCTCTCACGGGACAAGTCATCCCTATGAATGCAATCGTCAAAATACATCACAGTACCCAACCTTTTCCCCGGCCGGAACGATGCAGTTAGAGAATTGGCTCGCCCTCACCCCGGCCCTCTCCCCCCGGGAGCACTGCCATTGAATTAAGCATCTGCCGGATGAATCGGGCGTTCCTGGCGCGACTTGAGGGCTCGATTCCGGGTGGAGGAAACGCTCACATAACCCGCGCGCACGCCGACGAATAGGAACGCCGGATTCATCCGGCAGCGTCCAGTCATGACGACCGTGCACGATTCGGTCAGTCCCTTAACTCAATGGCAGTGCCCCCCGGGAGAGGGTGAACTGTTGGCGCGTCGCTGACAATTAGGAGCGAACGTCCGCAGACACCGCTTCGAATTCACGAGGAACGGGTGACCTCCCTCTCCTGGGGGAGAGGGCCGGGGTGAGGGCGAGCGTCTTCTCCGACTGAATCATTCCGGCCAGGGGGAGTTGCGCAGTCAAACCAAGTCTGAGACCGATGCCAGCCATGGTGGCGAGGACGGCATCAGCGTTTCGATCGACGCCGTTCTTGTGGCTGGCTTGTTCCCCTGTATTCTCCCTGCCATGCAAACGCCGACCCTCCGCGCGCTCCTCTTCAGAAGAGTAGCACAGCGACAAACAAATCTCGATAGATCGCCAGCAGGGAAGGTAGG
>DATEKZ010000103.1:0-5083 GCA_035277185.1 Verrucomicrobiia bacterium | reverse complement strand
AACCAGGCGAGTGAGGCCATGGAAAAGACGAACCAGTGATAGCGGTTCAGTTCTTTCCACCACGGTCCAGCTGCGGAGCCTCGTACAGAAACTTCAGAACTCATGTGCGCTGTTGGAATGCCGACCCAGGAACGCGATTCTACCTACACGTATTTTCTTGATGCGCCAAGTACTTATTTCGATTCTGTCCTCTGACCTTGCCGAAAAGAAAAAGCCCGATCCCAATGGGAACGGGCGCGAGATTTTGAATCGAGATTGTCCTACTTGCGGGCGGCTTCCGATTTCTCGTCACCTTTGCCTTTGACCTTTGCGCCTTCGTCAGCCGCGTCCCCTGCCGGCGCAACATAAGGCACGTCCACCCATTCGAGGATCGCCTTTTGAGCGGCATCGCCCTGGCGCTGGCCAAGTTTCACGATGCGGGTATAGCCCCCGCGCCGCTCTTTCTGAGTGGGAGCGATCTCATTGAACAGGATGCTGACGACGTCTTCCTGGTGAAGGCGCGCCGCCGCCAAACGCCGGTCATGCAGTGTACCGCCCTTGCCGAGTGTGACCATTTTTTCGGCGACGGAACGCGCTGCTTTCGCCTTCGCCAGGGTGGTGGTGACACGCTTGTGCCTGATGAGGCTGCAGACCAGGTTTGCGAGCATGGCGTTCCGATGCTCGCCGGTGCGGCCGAGCTTGGCGGTTCGTTTCAGGTGACGCATAACGACTCCTTAGCTCAGACGGGTTTCCCCTCTTCCTTCGGCGCTTCGAGCAGCGAGGGGTCGATGTTCATGCCGAGGGTCAATCCCAGTCCGGCCAGCTTTTCTTTGATCTCGTTCAACGACTTCTTGCCGAAATTGCGGTACTTGAGCATCTCCGCCTCGGTTTTCATCGCCAACTGGCCAACGGTGGTGATGTTGGCGTTGTTCAAGCAGTTCGCCGCGCGGACGCTCAGCTCGATTTCGTTCACGCTCATGTTGAGCAGCTTCTTCAACTTCGATTTCTCGTCGTCCTGCTTGCTCACTTCCTCTTCGAACTCGACCGCGTTCTTGTCGTAACCGACAAATACGTCGAGGTGATGCTGCAGGATCGCGGAGGCCTGGGTCAGCGCGTCATCGGGAGTGATGCGGCCGTCGGTCCAGATTTCGATCAGCAACCGGTCGTAATCAGTCCGTTGACCGACGCGGGCGCTCTCCACCGCGTAGCGAACGCGCGTCACCGGTGAAAACAAGGAATCGATGGCCACGACACCGATCGGCTGGTCCACTTTTTTGTTTTCGTCACCGGGGCAGAAGCCGCGGCCGATCTTGACCTCCAGTTCCATCTCGAACTTCTTCTTCTTGTCGAGCGTGCAAATGAGCTGGTCCGTATTCACCAGCTCGATGTTCTGGTTGAGCTTGATGTCGCCGGCCTGGACCTCGCCTTCCTTGTGCACGGACAGGAGCAGTGTTTGCGGTTCGCGGGTGTGCGCCTTGAACTTGATCTTCTTCAGATTCAGAACGATGTCGGTGACATCCTCCACCACGCCGTCCACGGCGGTAAACTCGTGCATGGCGCCATCGATCTTGACCGACGTGATGGCGGCGCCTTCCAGCGAGGAGAGGAGCACGCGGCGCAGAGAATTGCCGACCGTATGGCCATAACCGGTTTCAAACGGTTCGGCGGTGAACTTGGCGAAGGTTTCGGTGGCGGTGGACTCTTCCTTGGTCAACCGTTTGGGCATTTCGAACCGGCCTAGACGTACTGGCATAGTTTGCTTTCTTGCAATTGTAATCTGACCCGAACCGTTTATTCCCGCCGCGGCCCGGGTCCGTATAATTGCATCTGTGCTCTCACCCGAGAGCGGGTTGATCAGCGGGAATAAAACTCGACAACGGCCTGCTCATTGGCAATGGGCTGGATTTCCTCGCGGGTTGGAACGCGCATGACCGTGCCCTTGAATCCGTCCTTGTTCAACGACAGCCATTCGGGCACCGCGCGGCTGGTGGAGATCTCGAGGTTGCGGGTGGCCATCTGGCGGGAGACGCTCGAGTCTTTGATCTCCACGACGTCGTTCACCTTCAGACCGAAGGACGGAACATTGACCTTGCGGCCGTTCACTTTGACATGGCCGTGCGCAACCATCTGGCGGGCGGCCGGCCGGGTGTTGCCGAAGCCAAGGTGAAAAACGACGTTATCCAGGCGCGTTTCGAGAATCTGCAACATGGTCTCGCCAGTGACGCCGCGGCGCTTGAGCGCGCGTTCATAGACGGTGCGAAACTGACGTTCCATCAGACCGTAGTAATAACGCAACTTCTGCTTCTCGATCAGGCCGAGCGCGTAATCCGTGAACTTGCGGCGGGACTTCGGACCGTGCATGCCCGGTCCGTAGTTGCGGCGTTCGAGATATTTCGACGGGCCGAAGATCGGCGTGCCGAAACGGCGACTGATGCGGGTGCGGGGTCCTGTATAGCGAGCCATAGATGCGTAGTGCGTAACAGTGAACTAGACGCGGCGCTTTTTGCGTGGACGACAACCGTTATGCGGGATGGGCGTCACGTCCTTGATCGAGGTGATTTCAAGGCCGATCGCCTGGAGCGCCCGGATGGCCGATTCGCGTCCCGAGCCGGGTCCCTTCACTTTCACTTCCACCTCTCTCATCCCGTGCGACATGGCCTGGCGGGCGGCGTCCTGGGCCACCTGCTGCGCGGCGAATGCGGTGCTCTTGCGGGAGCCCTTGAATCCCACGCGTCCCGCGCTCGACCATCCGAGCAGGTTGCCCTGCATGTCGGTAATGGTCACCTGCGTGTTGTTGAACGTTGCGAGAATATTCGCGATGCCGGTGGTTACGTTCTTCGAGCCTTTGGCCTTGATGATCTTTTTTGACGCGGCATCGTCAGCCAGCAACTCGGCGGCGGTAGGGGCGACGGGAGCGGCGCCTCCTTCAGCAGGTTTGGCCCCATCGGCGGGAGCCGCCGGTGCGCCGGGGGTTTTGGCCCCCTTGGAAGCGGGTTTGACCTCGCCTTTGGAAGCAGCGGCATCGGCCGCGGCGGCTTCCGGTTTGCCCTCTTTCTTCGGCGGCGCGGGTTTCCTCTTGCTTTCTTCTGCCATAAACTGAATGCGGATTAGTGGATGCCGGTCTTGGCGTTCGGATTGCGCTGCACACCGACGGTTTTGCGCGGGCCTTTGCGTGTTCGGGCGTTTGTGGAGGTGCGCTGGCCGCGCACAGGCAGGCCGCGCAGGTGCCGGATGCCGCGATAGCACTTGATGGCCTGCAGCCGTTTGAGATTCAGACCGATTTCGCGGCGCAGATCGCCCTCCGTGACATACTTGCCGTCTTGAATGGCGTGGAGGATCTGCGAGAGCTGTTGCTCGTTCAGATCCTTCGCCCGGATGGCCGGGTCAATCTGGGCCTTCGCCAGTATGACCTTCGCGTTTACTGGACCGATGCCATAGATGTAACGCAACGCTATGTCGATGCGCTTTTCCGCCGGAATATCTACTCCAAGAATGCGTGGCATAATGAATCTGGTCGTTTAATCGAGTGGTGCCTTAACCCTGACGTTGTTTGTGCCGCGCGTTGGTGCAGATCACACGGATCACACCTTTGCGGCGAATGATTTTGCAGTGCTCGCAAAGCCTTTTAACTGATGCGCGAACTTTCATGTCTCAATGCTTCGTTTCCCAAACAATCCGGCCCTTTGACAAATCGAACGGCGAGAGTTGCACCGTGACTTTGTGTCCGGGCGCCAGCCGTGGCCGATCCGGCCGCATCTTCTTCCCGCCATGCGCCAGCAAGCGGTGCCGGTTCGACAATTCGACGCGGACGAGCGCCTCTTTGAGGACCTCGACTACCGTTCCTTCAACCTGGAAGGCATCTTCTCGTGGCACGTCAGGATCTCCGGCTCGGCCCCGGTTATCAGGACCGTATGCTCAAAATGGGCGGATAGTGAACCATCCCGGGTTACCACTGTCCAGCCATCATTCAAGATTTTTACGGCCGCCCCGCCGGCGTTGACCATCGGCTCAATCGCCAGCGTCATGCCCGGCCGAAGCTTCTGGTTCGACCTGCCATCGACGTAATTTGGCACTTGCGGCTCTTCATGCATCGTCCGCCCGACGCCGTGCCCGACAAACTCGCGAACGACGTTGAACCCGTTGCTCTCCACGTAATTCTGGATAGCCCTGGAAATGTCCGTCACCCGGTTTCCCGGGAGCGCCTGGGCTATGCCTTCATACAGAGCCCGCTCCGTCACATCCATCAGCCGTTGCGCCTGGACGTTGCACCCGCCCACGGCGACGGTGCGTGCCGTGTCGCCAATAAACCCGTTATACACCACCCCCACATCCAGGCTGATGATGTCACCAAACTGCGCCCGGCGGTCGTTCGCCAGCCCGTGAACCACTTCGTCATTGACCGAGATGCAGATGTTGCACGGGTATTTCCGATAACCCAGAAAGGCGCTCTTCGCCCCGTAGTGCTTGATGCGCGAAGCCGCGAAGTCGTCGATCTCCCGCGTCGTCACGCCGGGTCTGACAAAGGCGGACAATTCGTCAAGCACGGTGCTCGCCGCGGCGCACGCCGGTCGCATCGCATCCAGATCCCGTTCGCTTTTCAACACGATCATTCAATTCAAGGCCGCGAGGCTCGCTTTCAGTCGTTCCTCAGGCGGCCTGGACGCATCGATCACCACAAGCTTGCCCTGCCGACGATAGTACTCAACCAGCGGCGCAGTCTGCCCGGTGTAAATCTCAAAACGCTTCCGCAATACCGCTTCACTGTCGTCGGCGCGTTCGATCAACGCCGCGCCGCAGCCGTCGCAGCGACCCGGCACTTTCGGCGGCGCGGACCGGACATGATACACGCGCCCGCAGTTCGGGCAACTCTGGCGCCCCGCAATCCGGTCCAGCACGAGGGCCAGGTCGCAAGTGTAGAATAACACAGCCTCGATCGGGGCGTTTTTCGCGCCAAGCCATTCATCCAGAGCGATCGCCTGCGTCAGGGTCCGCGGAAACCCATCGAGCATGAAGCCTCGCTTCAGCAGTGCCGGTTGCATCCAGTTGCTCATGAACTCCAACACCGTTGTGTCGGGCACCAGTTCGCCTTTTTCAAGGAACCCTT
>DATEKZ010000102.1:0-3303 GCA_035277185.1 Verrucomicrobiia bacterium | reverse complement strand
ATCGAACTGGTGCTCGCGGGCAGGTAATTCGCGACGAGACCGATACAGTAGATGATCCGATGCCCGAAGCCAGTGACAAAAAGGATTTCGTAGTCGGGGTTGACCTCGGCGGCACCAAGATTCTGGCCGGCGTTTTCAACGGCCAGCTCGAATGTGTCGGTCGCGCCCGCGTCAGCACCAAGGCCCAGCGGGGGGCGGACGAGGTCATCGAGCGCATCGTCCGTTCCGTGAAGGACGCCATCGATGAATGCGACCTCGACTTCAAGCAGGTCAAGGGCATCGGCATCGGGGCGCCGGGCGCAGTGAACCCCGAAACGGGCCGCGTCATTTTCGCGCCCAATCTCGGCTGGGAAGACGTGCCACTCAAAAAGGAGCTGGAGAAACAACTGGATGCGCCGGTCTTTCTCGAAAACGATTGCAACGCGGCGACGCTCGGTGTCTACGAAGTCGAGCTGAAAGCCAGGCCGCGGCACATGGCCGGCATCTTTCTGGGAACCGGAATCGGCGGCGGGCTGATTCTGAACGGCGAGTTGTATTCGGGATTCAATCGCACCGCGGGCGAGATCGGTCACATGGTCCTGGAGGTCGGCGGCCCCAAATGCGGCTGCGGCAACAAGGGCTGCTTCGAAGCGCTGGCCAGTCGCACCGCGATCTTCCGCAAAATCCAGACGGCGGTGAAGGAAGGCCAGAAGACCGTGCTGACCGAGATGCTGGGACCGGATCTCGAGGATCTGCGCAGCGGCGATTTGCGCAAGGCCATGAAGAGGGGCGACGAGTTCGTCGAGCACGTGATCGAAGAGGCCGCCGAATATACCGGCATTGCCGTGGCGAATTTGATCAACCTGTTCAATCCGGAGATTGTCGTCATCGGCGGCGGACTGATGGAGCAGTTGGAGGACGACATGATTGCCATCATCGTTGAAACCGCGATGGATTACGCGATGCCCGGCACGGCCAAGGGCGTCGAGATTGTGGCCTCGAAACTGAGCGACGATGCGGGCATCACGGGTGGCGCCGTCCTGGCGCGCCGGAACACGAAGTAGAGGCGAAGAACGGGGGATTTGAGGATGGAGGGCACTGAAAACCCGCCCGAGTCTGCTGGCGTTCCCCGCTCTTCGTCGCCAATTCCGGCTCGCCGCGCGGTGATCGACGTCGGCACCAACTCGGTGAAATTATTGGTGGCCGAAATTATCGACTGTGCGGTCAAACCGCTGCTGGAGCGAAGTGAACAGACGCGCCTGGGCAGCGGCTTTTATGAAACTCACAGGTTGCAGCCGGCGGCGATTGTCCGCACCGCGCAGGCGGTGGCGGAGTTCAGCGCAGAAGCAGCCCGATGGCAGCCGGCCCGCGTTCGCGTGATTGCCACCAGTGCCGCGCGCGATGCCCTGAATCAGGGCGAGCTGGTTGCGCAGATCGAGAAGGCTTCCGGATTGTGTGTCGACGTGATTTCCGGCGAACAGGAGGCGGACTGGGTTTTTCGCGGTGTGATTTCCGACCCGGCGTTTGCGGGACAACCGCTCCTGATCGTCGATGTCGGCGGAGGCAGCAGCGAATTCATACTGGGCGAGAAGGAACATCAGCGGTTTCGCCACAGCTTGCGGCTCGGCACCGTGCGGCTTCTGGAGCAATTCAAACTCTCAGACCCTCCGACGGCAACCGAGTGGCGACAGTGCAGCGGGCACCTGAAGGCGTTCATCGACCGGGAATTGGCGACGTCACTGGAGCGCGAGTTGCGAGCGATGA
This sequence comes from Verrucomicrobiia bacterium, assembly GCA_035277185.1. Taxonomy (GTDB): domain Bacteria; phylum Verrucomicrobiota; class Verrucomicrobiia; order Limisphaerales; family AV2; genus DATEKZ01. The sequence continues at coordinate 1,560 of DATEKZ010000102.1, read as the reverse complement.
AGACGGGCGCCGTTCAATTGGTCGGCACCGGCGGGACGACGAGCATTATGGGCGCGATCCAACTCGGCCTGGCCAGGTTCGATCGCGACCGGATTGAAGGCACGCGCCTGACGCGCGACCAGGTGCGCCGTCAGCGGAGACATCTCTGGAGCGTGCGAATGGCTGAACGAAAGGAGATCACCGGCCTTCCGGCAAACCGGTCGGACGTGATCCTCGCCGGGGTGGCCATCTATGAAAAGCTGATGGACCGGTTCGGGTTCGGAGAGCTGCGGGTGAGCACCCGCGGTCTGCGGTTTGCCGCGGTGATGGAGCCGTGACGCCGGTTTGGTGAGGGAAGCCGCGTCCTGGATTTTGCAGCGCAGCTTCCGCACTCGTCTGGCACATCCCGCGGCGCCTTCCGGCAGCTTCGTTCAGGGAAGCTGAATGACGCCGTAGAACCGGTTTCCAACGACGTAATCGGACTTGGAGGCGGTTGCGCCGGTCGCATTCACGTCCGGAACCAGGGCCGTCCACACCGGATCCGAAAGACTGGTCTTGTACACCACTCGATAGGTTTTGCCGGCAATCGAGGGCCAGGTCAGCGTGGCGGCACCGGGCGGGCTCAAGGTAATCGAAGAGATGTTGGCATTCGGCGTCGTGATCGTGAAGATGACGTCGGGAACGTAACTGGGATCATTCGTGATCAAGATTTGATCGATCGCTGTGTTGGCTTCCCGACCCCGGAGGGCGATGGTATGCCGACCGACGCCAAACTGAAACAGCCTCGGGTTAGCGCCGCTGTTACGACCGTTGACGGCCGTCCACTGCCAGGTGGGCGCCCAGGTGTTGTTTAATGCGGTGTCGTATATGTCTTCAGCGCCCCCGTCCGCAGACACATAGAATGAGTCCGTGAGACTGTCGGGGGATAGAACCCGGCACCAGATGACGTAGTCGCCGGCGGTGGGAATATCGACTGCATAAGTGGCGGTGCCCGATTCAGCAGTCGAGGTGGTGATAAACTGTCCTCCCGACGCGTTCTGATCGGAACCGACCGCCATGGGAGAGGCCAGGGTGCCCGATTCCGCCTCGAAAGGCAGAAATACCGGAGGGAGAGGCTGGCCCGGCACCGTATAGGTAATCAGATTCGATGGGTCACTTTCCGTTCCCGTCGAGCTGTACGCCTTGACGAAGAAAAAATACGTCCTCGCTTCCTGCAGGCCTGGAACAGAACTCGTGGTGACGAGTCCGGCATTGATCGTGTTGGTGGGACCGCCACTGACCTGGCCGTAGTAAAGATTGTATCCAGTTACGTTCGTGCTGGCGCTTGGATCCCAGGCGAGCGTTAGACTTTGGGCACTGTAAGCCGACGGACTCAACGCCGCTGAAGCGATGAGCGCCCAGAAAAATCCGGGCCTGCCGGTCATGCAGAGTCTGTCCAGGTTCTTCGATGTTTTCATTCGTGATGGAGCTTAAGCAGGGACGCTGCCAGCCTCTCGGAGGGATCGCGGCCCGCCCGTTCATCGACCGACCAGTGGTGTCTTCCCGGTCAGTGAATCCGTTCAAATCTGTCCGCCTCCGCTC
>DATEKZ010000101.1:0-4812 GCA_035277185.1 Verrucomicrobiia bacterium | reverse complement strand
TGGCTGATGGATTACGCGGCCCTGTCCGAGGCGTTCAGCCCGCTGTGGGAACAACTGGATCACCGCTATCTCAATGAGATTGCGGGTCTCGAAAACCCGACCAGCGAGAACATCGCGGCGTGGATCTGGCGGCGGTTGCAGCCCAGCCTGCCTCAACTCGCCGAGGTGATTGTCGCGGAGACCTGCAATTCGCGCTGCGTCTATCGAGGCGAATAGCTCCCCGGCCCATCTACCACAGCGCGAAGCAACCGCTGTCGTCCCACATTCGCGAGCCTTGATGCGGCTGCATCTGTTTGATCGGCTTCCAGTTCACCGAACCGTCCAGCAGACCGACGTGGCCACCCACGGCCCCGACGTCTCTGGGCGACGCGCCCCGCGCGGACGGGTTCATAAAATTGCCCTCCCGGTAAATCGGCCCGCGCGCGCCGTGCGGCGCGAAGGTGGCGCCATAACCCGGCGACCAGTCATTCATGTCGGTCAACAAGACGAGTTGATTGTTGTCGGTCATGTTCCGGGGGGAAATCCAGGGAATGAACTCGGCCCGGAGTTGCGGCCACGGCGTGTTCGTATGGCCGCCGTGATAATTGTAGCCGATCACGAACCCGTAACCGGCTTCGAACCAGCCGTCGATCCGGTTGAACGGTTTGCCGAGACTGGGACAATCGAGAATCCGGGACGAGCCGCCGTACTTGATCAGCGAGTCTCTCGTGGACCGCGGAATGATCGGAATGTGTTCATCCGTGCCATTACCCAGTTCTGACATCCCGCTGGGCAACTTCTCAAAATGGTCGCTGGCATACATGTGCAACGCGAGGATGAACTGATGCATATGGCTCTTGCACGCGGCCCGTCTCGACCTTTCCTTCGCGCCGGCGAGTGCCGGCAACAACATCGCGGCCAGAACGCCTATGATAGCGATCACCGTGAGTAATTCGATCAACGTAAAGGCACGGCGACTGTTCGGTATCGCCTGAAGAGTCATTCGGAGTGGCTTCATGCGTACGGCGAGCATGGACTCGCTCTCGATGCGATCCGCAGTATCCGCTCCGCGTTCCCATTTGGGAAGTGGTCATTTGAAGGCACAGTAGCGCCTGGCCACACCGAGTGCAGGCGCGGTAAGAGTGGCCCGGTCGCGCCCTTGGTCGAACCATCCTACTCGCGCACTCGAATAAGACTCTTCACCGCGCGATTACCCGCTACCATCGACTTGAACAACTCCGGAAGCTTGCTTAACGGGCATTCGCCGTCCACGAAATCATGGGCCTTGATAATCCCTGACTCGATCAACTCCAAGGCGCGACGAATCGTCCGCGGCGTGTGATGAAAGGTCGCCAGCAGCGTGAGGCTCGAATAATGAATCCGACCCGTGTCCAGTGACACGGTCGCGCCCGGCGGGCAGCCCCCAAAAAAATTCACGACGCCCCCTTTGCGCGCCAAAGCGACTGCTGCCTGCCAGGTCTCCGGTTTGCCTACGGCTTCAATGACGACATCGAAAACACTGTGCGCACCGGCCGCCTGGATCGTGGACACCAGGTCCGCATCGGCACCCACATCCACAACCGGGTCGGCGCCCAGGCGGCGGGCCGTGCGCAACCGTGATTGCCCTCGGCCCGCGACAACAACCGAACAGCCCAGATGCCGGACGAGGGAGACGAACATCAACCCGATGGGTCCGGAGCCGATCACAAGCACCCGCTGGCCGGCCCGAAGTGGGCAGTCCTCGACACCCTGCGCCACGCACGCCAGCGGCTCCGTCAAAGCAGCGTCCCGAAAAGCTGTGTCTGCCTTGAGCCGAATGAGGTTCTTCTCCACCAGCCGAGCGGGAACGACGATCGACTCCGCGTAGGCGCCGTTCAGAAAGAGCAGGTCGTCGCAAAGATTCTCCCGTCCCTTTCGACAATAAGGGCATTCGCCGCACGGAGCGGAATTCGCGACGACGACGCGGTCGCCCACGCTCCAGTTTGAAACACCGGATGCGATTTCGCCGATGACACCGGCCAGTTCGTGGCCGAACACTGCGGGAGGTGTAATCATCTTCGCGTGGTGGCCGCGTTTGAAGACTTTCAGGTCGGTCCCGCAGGTCAAAGCCGCCCCGATGGTGAGGCGTACTTCACCGCGCCGAAGGTTTCCTTCCGGCACTTCTTCCACCCGGACATCTTCTTTCCCGTACAGGATCGCCGCTCTCATCAATCGAGATACTGCAACATATTCCTTGCCACGAAACGCCTTTTTCACCCACCTTCTGCACGCAAAATTTGAGCCATGGAAACGTTGAAGAAACTTCTCGACATCATTCTTCACCTGAACGTCCACCTGGACACTCTGGTGTCTGACTACGGCGCCTGGGTTTATGCCATTCTTTTCCTGATTGTGTTTTGCGAGACCGGCCTGGTCGTGACGCCGTTCCTTCCCGGCGATTCACTGCTCTTTGCCGCCGGAGCCATCGCCGCCGGTGGCAGGCTGGACGTTTTTCTTCTGATGCTGTTACTGCTCGTCGCCGCGATTGCGGGAGACACGGTCAATTACTGGATCGGCAACCTGGCCGGGCACAAACTTGTCGCGCGATTTCCCCGGCTGATTCAAAAGAAGCATCTGGACCGGACGCACGATTTCTTTGAGCGTTACGGCGGCAAGACGATCATCATCGCCCGTTTCGTTCCAATCGTGCGCACGTTCGCGCCGTTCGTCGCCGGCATCGGGCAGATGACCTACACCCGTTTCATGTCGTTCAACATCGTGGGCGCGCTGTTGTGGGTGCTGCTGCTGGTGCCGGCCGGCTATTTCTTCGCGAACGTCTCCTTTGTGAAGAAGAACTTTTCGCTGGTCATCCTCGCCATCATTTTCCTATCCATCCTGCCGGCGGTCTTCGAATTCTGGCGGGAATGGCGGCGGTCGAGGAATTCACGTTAGGGCGTGTTTTCAAAATCGTACGACTGGCTTGGGCGGAGCGCGAGTCTGCGACTCGCAGCGGCTTCGCCAGCCTAAGGCGCATGGAATGATATGAGGCGCTCGAAAATGCGGACGTTGCTGCGGCTCGCAGAGCCGCGCTCCGCACTTTGAAGACACGCCTCAGGACACGGCTACAATTTGACGTTCGGTGCCTGCTCATACGCGGAACCGATGCGACATAACTGGTCGAGCGTTTCGCCAAAAAGATCGAACAACTGCTTCAGGCGTTCCACATCCTTAACGATCCCCACGACAGTGAAGCAAAGTTCGTCGGTATCCTCAGGAAAGTCCTTTCCAAACAACCCCTCATTATCCTTTACCGTGAAGTGGATCTGCGTTTGTGCGGTGATCAATTCCCGCAGACGCGGGTTGTCGAATAGCGCCCGCAATTTCTGCTCATCCGTGCCTTTGATAATGAAGTCCCGGTCGAAGTCCGGGTGCCCAACCTCAATGTCCTGCATGCCGAGCCACTTGGCGATGTCGCTGAAAAGTCCGCGACGGTAAATGGTGAATCGAAAATGGTCCGGGTTGACATACGGCGCCCGCAGCCGTGTGTAAACGATGGTGACTTTGCCGGTGGAAACCGCGAAGGTGTCCAGTGTGATCGTCCATTCACCGTGGGTGGCCTGAACCTTGTCGCCTTTCCAAAAGCCACCCTTGACGTAGTCGGCGCCGATTTCCGCGGAGAGCCGTTGCCAGATCTCCTGTTTGCTTGGGCCAAAGAGTTTTCGGAGTTTAACCATGCCATCGGGTTCGCTCGATCGATTCTGTTGAGCCACCAACGTCTGACTCTGGCTCAATCGCGAAGAATTACCATCCTATTGTGACTCGCAGCACCTTCGCCAGCCAGCAGGCGGTTGAATGATATGAGGCGCCTTGAAATTCGGGCGTCGCTGCGGCTCGCAGAGCCGCGCTCCGCACTTTGAAGACACGCCGCAGGTTCAGGACGCCTGGCCGCCCCGATAAACTCGTGTAACCCGGTAGGAAATGTTCGTGAGTATTTCCCACGGTACGGTGTTGCACCACAAGGCCAGTTCGTTTGCAGTGATGGCATCACGTCCCTGTTGCCCAAGCAGGACCCCCTCGTCTCCCGGGGCGACTCGCGGGAGCTTGCTCACGTCCACCATCATCTGGTCCATGGTGATCCTTCCCAGCACGGCGCAGCGCTTCCCTCCTATCAGGACTTGCGCCCGATTGCTGCCTGCCCTCGGATAACCGTCCCCGTATCCCGCAGTCAGCGTTGCCACGCGCATCTTCCCCGGAGCCACGAAGGTCCGGCCGTAGCTGATCGATGCGCCGCGAGAGATCTCCTTCACAAGACTAACCCGGCACTTCAATGACAGCGCCGGACGGACCTGCTGATGCAGTGCGGCCACAACCTGTCTGTTCCCAGGAGGCGACACTCCGTAAACCAGCAGACCCACCCGGACCAGATTGAACAGTGTGTCCGGTTCGTGGAGGAGCGCCGCGCTATTGTTCGCGTGAAGGGTAGGGACATGAATTCCCAGGTCATCCAGCCGTCCAAGGATGCGTTGAAACGACTTCCGTTGTCGTCGCGAAAAGACGGGGTCGTCCTCGACGGATGCGTAATGCGTGTAGATCCCTTCCACCTCGAGACCCGGCAGCCGGGCCGACTCGACAATCAGGTCGATGGCGTCACCCACGGCCGCTCCCAACCGGCCCATACCGGTGTCCACCTTGATGTGGACCGCGACGCTCTGTTTCAACTTGGTCGCCGCTGCGGAAAAGAGTGTCGCTTCTTTCGCAGAAGAAACCGTCGGCATCACGTTGTCTCTGACGGCCGACTCAACTTCGTCGGGAAGGCAGGCGCCCAGCATAAGCACCGGCCAGCCTTTTCCAACG
>DATEKZ010000100.1:0-2824 GCA_035277185.1 Verrucomicrobiia bacterium | reverse complement strand
AGGCAATGAAACCAAGGATGGAAGCCAGGACCAGCCAGCCCGCTGATTTGGCGAAAAGAAAGACCACCGGGTTCCGGCACGACGCATCGATGTCTGCCGTGGGGACAGCGCCTGGCGGCAACGAAACAGGTGGCGAAGTTGGTGAAATCGCGCTCATCGGACGGACGGATTACTCGTAAATGTTCGGCTTTTCGGGCGGCTTGGGGGCGGGCACTGCGGCCTTCTCGGCGCGAGCAATCAAATTCGAACGAGCGGCCGCGGGGTTCTGCCATTCCTGAACTGTGAGTTCGACCGCCCGTTGGATCGGCAAACGGACGATTTCCTTGCCCCTGTCCTGCCAGTCGTACTCAGTGAGGACCTTGGCTTCGGCGTCACGTTGCTCGCGAAGATTCTTGTGTCGTTCCTGCACCCGGTCCGCGCCGAGCGGGGTCGGATGCGTGTAGTGGTACATCCAGCAGACGAGCGCCGCTGTGATGAGGAACGTGCCTAGGATGGCGATGGCATAGACGGTCGTTCGGGAGGCATCGGGTTCGGTGGACGGATCGCGAATCATTTGGCACCTCCATGGGACGCGGCCCCGGCGGTGGAAGCCGGCGGAACATAAATGTTGAGCGATTCCGCCAGCCGCGGGTCTTTCACCGGATAAGGCGGGTGCGCGAGGAACTGCCTGAGGAACGCGTTGCACAGGCAGCCGATCATGAAGGCGGCGCTTCCCAGCGGCAGCCAGATCCACTGAAGCGGAAAATTCTGGGGATTCGACACGGGCAACACGTTGAAGCAGATATCGACGAAGTGCATCAGCCACGCCCAGCCGCCAAGGAACGCCATCAGCGGCAGGTAGAGCTTGGCGTCGATCCGCAGTAACGCCAGGAACGGAACGAAGAAATGGCCGAAGATGATGACCTGACCGATATCCCACCAGCTTCCTGTCTCGCGCAGCTTGTACCAGAACGTTTCTTCGGGCATGTTGGCGTTCCAGATGATGAAATATTGGGAGAAATGGATGTAGGCGTAAAACACGGTGAACGCGAACAGGAGGGAACCCAGGAAGTAATAAGTATCGCTGTGCACCACGTCCTTCAGATAACCCTGGCGCTGCAACACGGCGGTTATCAGGTAAACCGTCGCCAGCGTCGTCCAGACGGTGCCGGCGAAGTAGTAAACGCCGTACATCGTCGAGAACCACTGGTGCTGGAGCGCCTTCATCCACATGATCGCCGCGAATGTCAGCGTGATGGCGAACAGGAATATCCCGATGCTCGCGAGCAAACGCATCTGCCGCGTGCAGTCGGCCCCGCCGGTCTTGTCCTGTTTCAGCGACCAATACCGCAGCCGGGTGGACAGAAACCACCAGCAAACGAAGCAAAAGATGGCCACGAGGTAGAATCCCGCGGTCGTGAATAACGGATACTTGGCGTGCAGCGCATGATCCGTGTGCGGATCAATTTTGATCCATTCGAAAATCGTCTTCGCCAGGAGAGCCACGGGAAGGAAGAACACCGCCATCCATGGAAACGACAAAGCCGCGATGTGTTCGCAAACCCGGCGGATCGGCACCGACCAGCTCGCGTCAAACAGGTGATGGACCAGCACCAGGAACAACGCCCCCAGGACAAAACTCAACACGAACATGTAGGCGGTGAGCCACGAGTAGGCGAACTGCTTCAGATTGAGGACGGCCCCGAGCAGAGCGAGCGCGCCGCCAATACCGATCAGGAGATTGGGCACCTTGCGCCACCTGGACAAATCCAGTGGTGAGGCCTGCGGAGTCGCACTCTTGGCGTCGTTACTCATACCGGTTCACTTTTTGGGCGCCGCGCCCGGCGTTACAGGCGGCGGGTTGGTGGCTGGCGTCCCGGCCGGTGGCGCATTGGTCGCAGGCGGTGGAGCCGACGCGAGACGAAGGCGTTCGTTTGGCGGAACGTCGTCCGTCGTCGCAAGCCGGCTGCGTTGCAACGCGCGGATATAAGCCACAATGGCCCACCGATCCTGGATCGGAATCTGCGCCCCGTACGCGCCCATCAGGGTTTTGCCATAGGTAACGGTATTGAAAATCTCGCCGTCGGGCATCGCTACCAGCCGTTTGTCGTGAAAGTTCGCCATCGCAACCATCCCGTACTTGCCCGTAATGCCCTTGCCATCGCCGGCTGCGGCGTGGCACGGCATGCAATAAATGCCGTAGCGCTCCCGGCCTCGCATCATCAGCGCCTCGGTCACTGGAACAGGAAGTAATTCGACGAAGTTGGTCGTTCCCGGCAAACGTCCCGTGTTCATCGGAACATCCTCGTAGGCCGACCCGCGGGCGATGGTTCCCGGCACGGGCAGGCGTGAGCTGAGCTGGTTGGGAAAGAAATTGTTGTCGGTCTGCGGCTGAAGCTTCGGCTGGCGGTCCATGTCCGGAAACACCTCGAGAGGCGGCTTGCGCGACATGCTGCCGCGGAAACCGGCGATGCTCACCACCGCGAGACAGAGCAGGAGAGATCCGATGACGAAGTAACGCATCAGTCCTCCACCATTTCAATGCGCTTGCTGCCGGCGGATTCGAGCAGCCCGCGGGTTTCCGTTTCCGAATACTTCGGGTCCGCTGTTTCGATCACGATGAAAAACTTGTCGTGCGTCACGAGGCTGAATCGTTTGTGCTTGAGGAGCGGATGATGCAGCCGGGGCAGTCGGTTCAGGAACAGCATGCCGAAAATGCTGCCAAAAGCGCCCAGCAGAATCGTCAATTCGTATGAAGGCGGAAAGGCGCCGAACGGGCTGAACATCGGTTTGCCGCCGATGAGAATCGGGTAGTCGATGGCGTTCATGAACCAGATCATCAACT
>DATEKZ010000099.1:0-2091 GCA_035277185.1 Verrucomicrobiia bacterium | reverse complement strand
GATGGCGCCGTCGATGTCCCCCTTCGTCTCTTCGGAATAGATCCCCTGTTCGAGCATGTCAGAAAGCGTGGCGGCGGCGCCGTCTGAGCCGACGATAATAAGAGTAGCCGCCAGGCCGGCCAGGGTCAGGCTGCGATTCGCATTCACGAAGGACGGCAGGAATTGTTTCGCTTTCATGAGTGCCATGTTGAGAGGTCAATGTTACCGGTTTATTACCGGTGTGTTTGGAATTCATCCTTAGGCTTAACTGATCCGCAACCGCAGTCGTGCCAGGCAGCCGCTCCGGTCCTTCCGGTTTTCCAACGTCAGGCTGCCCCCGTGCCCTTCGGCGATCTGCCGGCTCAGCGCCAGGCCGATGCCCGAACCGCCCGGCTTCGTTGTGAAGAACGGGACAAACAGGTTCGCGGTGTTCGACAGTCCGTGCCCTTCGTCCTCGACGAAGATGTCCAGGTGGGACGCCGATTTCGCCCAACCGACCTTTACCCGGCCCCTGGTTTCGTGGGAAGCGTCCGCGGCATTGCGAACCAGATTGATCAGCAATTGCTCCAATTGGTCGCTGTCCGCTTTGATCAACAGGTCCGGACCCGGCGCGAGGATGACCTCCACGCGGGTTTCCAATCCGACGACCCGTCGGATCAACGGGGTGATTTCCACCGGCTGAAGCTTCGGCTGCGGCAACCGGGCCAGACGCGAATAGGTTTCCATGAACCGGCTCAGCGCGTCAGCCCTCGCCGTGATGACACCGAGCCCACGCTGCATATCGTCCTTCCAATCGCCGGGAAGCTGGTCCCGGGAAAGCAGACTGCCGAGGCTGCCGGAGATGGATTTGATCGGCGCCAGAGAGTTGTTGAGCTCGTGGCCGAGCACGCGGAGCAGGCGCTGCCAGGCCTGCCGCTCCTCTTCGCGCAGGGCCTGGCTCAAGTCCGCGAGCACGATCAGTTGATGCGGCAGGCCTCCCTGACGGAACGAACTGCGCCGCATCCCCCAGCGGCCGAATCCTCCCGGAAACGTCATCTGCACGGTGCGGGTCGGCTCTCCCTGCAGGCAGTCTGCCAGGCCCAGCTCCACTGCGGTCCGGCCGAGCAACCGTTCCGAAGGTTGGTTCAAAAGCCGTTCGCCGGCGCGGTTCACGAGGCGCAGCCGCTGCTGATCATCGAACGTGAACACCGCCAGGTTGATCTCCTCCATCACGGTCCGCAACAGCGCCGTCGCTTCGAGCGCGCCGAGTCGTTGCTCCCTCAACGTCTGGCTCAATGCGTTGACTTCGATAACGAGGTCGCCCATGGCATCGTCGCGTTTGGCGCCGCGGGCGCGAACCGAGAAGTCGCCTTCGCGCAGGGCGGAGAGGAGGTTGGTAATCGTTTGGAGAGGGTGAATCACCCGCCGGCGGACCGCCGCGGCGAATCCCCACCAGCCGGCAAGCACCAGGATCGTCAACGTCCACTGCGTCCGGTTCGACAGGCCTCCGCGCACGTTGGCGACGCCAAACGCCGTGTCGCCGCCAGTCAGGTCGCCTCGCGGCACCGACGAACCCGGATCCGGCGCACCGCTGCGCCAGAGAAGCACGAGCGCGACAACGACCGCGGGGATCCCTGAGAGGAGGGCCAGCAGGAACACGTGGCGGTCATGGGTGAGTTTCTTTGGCACGAGAACTCAATGGAGTGTTGGAGTGGCGGGTTCCTGGAGTGCTGGAGTCTCGCTGCCACGTTCATCGCTCCAACTCTCCATCACTCCATCGCTCCATTTCTCACAGTCCATACTTTTCGAGCCGGCGGTAGAACGCGCTGCGGCTCAAGCCCAGCGAGTCCGCGGCCTTCTTCGCGTTGCCGTCAAAGCGCGCCAGCGTTTTCCGGATCAGAAAACGCTCGACGTCTTCAAGGTTCATTTCTTCGAGACGCGGCGTACTCTCGCCGCCGGCGCGCAGGCCCAGGTCGCCGGGTTTTACGAGACTCCCTTGCGCCATCAAAGCGGCGCGCTCGACGGCGTGGTCCAACTCGCGCACGTTTCCCGGCCACGGATGTTCCTGCAAGACCTGCAACGCGGCGGGTTCGAAACCGGCGATGCGCTTGCGATAGCGTTGCGCATGCTGTT
>DATEKZ010000098.1:0-4990 GCA_035277185.1 Verrucomicrobiia bacterium | reverse complement strand
CCACAATCGAGTGTATTTTCGCCGATAAGTTGTCCCGATTGAAACTTCCAAAGCTCCAAAACTCAAGTACGTGGAAATTGCGCACCCTCCCGAAGGGGTGTGCGCAAAATCTCAAGTCGGAAAGCTAACCGGCCAACGCCGGCGCCGGCCGCAAAGTCGTGTTGCGGCCGGCATCGGAACAGCCGGTCGCGAAATCCTGAGTATCCTTGAAGGGCGCTTGCAAAGGCGGCTCAGGCGTGTTGCAACGGTCCTTCAAATCCCTTGCGCGCCGCTTTGCCGGCGGGCTGAAGGCCCGCTCCTTAGCCAGGTCGGACGGGGTGACGTACTCATCCAGGGCGCTCTTAACATCCGTGAAGATGACTTTCTCCCGACCTGCCTTTCTGGCGATCAGCCGCGCTTCGTCAACGGTGTCAACGATTGCTGGCATGTGGCGCTTTGAGGTCAGCGCATAGCCAACGATCAGTTTGATAGTTGGCGTGTCTGCTTCGGGCAGGAGCTTCCTGGCGACTGCCATCAAATCGTTTGTTGTTGGCGCCTGCAATGCGCGCCAACGCTTCACGCGCCCCTTGAATTGTCCGGCGTTCCATCCGGTTTGTTTTTCAAACTCGTTGAGCCGTTGAGAGAATTGCGGCGTGGCGCACAGCGCGAACGGGACGCCGTGATTGTAGAGCGCCGTATCAACCCAATCGACCAGCTCTGGCCGGGTGTATAGGCGCACACTTTGGGAGAACAGGAAATGCGCTTCATCGATCACCAGGACGAGCCGGCTGCGTTGGAGAAAGTCTTCGACCCGCGCCTGCATTTCCATTGCCTTGCGCGTGTAGCTGCTGGCCAGGCCAACAGCCTTCGCGATGGAGCGCAAGACGGCCGTGCGATTCGTCAGCCCCGACAGACTGACAAAGCGCGCCTCGCCGAGATGCAGGTTGCACCAGGCTTCAATCGCAGTTGTCTTTCCGATCCGCTCATTTCCAACAATCGCGACGGGCTTGCCGGTTTCCAGGCAGAAGTCGAGCGTCTCGAAAACCTCCTGGGCGATGGTCGTCATGACGAATTGTTCCCGGGTGTTGTCCTCAAACCGCTTTTGGAATTCAAACAATGCGCCAATCAGGTCGTGAAACCACGGCACCGCGGCTGAGATAAAACGCCCACCGGCGACGTTGGTGAGCTGTTCAGCAGATTCGCGCTCGCGTTCCTGCATCCATTCTTCGTCACCTTCGGCACTGAAATTGAGCCTGGGATTGATGCAGATTTCCGTGATGAAGTCCGGCAAGTCCTGAAGCGCGCGTGTGCGGCAGATTTCCAGGAACCGATCTGCTTTGGGATCGCGGCGCCATTTGTTCCGGTTCCTTTCGCCCCAAGATCCTTCGGGGCTGTCCAGCAGCTCGTCTATGTCCACAAGAAACAGATCATTGATGACCTGGTCAACGACGGTCTGGGAATAGACCTTCCCTGGCTTGATTCCGGACCGGTGCATCGCAGGCGAGCCGAGCCGGTCCGAAAACAAGGCGAGAAAATCCTTCACGAACTGATTCAGGCCGCCCGGTCGAAGGGACATTCCCTGAAGGAAGAAAAGCAGGCTGCGTTTGCGCGGGTTCAATAGTGTCGCTGCTTTCGCGGCGACGGCCCCGCCGTTGATGCCGCGCAGTTCCGCGAATTCAGGACTGGACATGTAGCGCTCCTGGGAGAGCGCAGCGCCGGCGTGGCTGTGACGAGTACTGCTCATTGGCAACCCTCTTTCGCTTCGTGCTGGCGTTCGGCTTCCGTCATCATTGCCAACCCTTCGTCAACTTTGTCGGCATCGTCACCCAGTACGTTGAGCGGAACTCCCAGCTCTCGCGCTTTGCGCCGGACTCCAGAGAGCCGGGAAGTCCGCCGCTCCATCTGCTCGCGCGCGGCTTCCTGTTGTTGATTGATTGTCTGGCCAAGCTTGCCTGTTGAGCGGTCCACCAGGTTGCGGCGGAACATCGGTTCAAATTGGCTTCGCAGTGTCCGATAGTAGGTCTTGGCGTACGACTGATGCGCTGCGACACGCGCGATTTCCCTTCCCATAAACTCTTCGGATGCGTCAACGGCCGGGACGTCCTGCGACCGCTCAACCGCAAAAACATTCCGGCGCTCCATGTCGGACACGCAAAGGACGTCCGGCGCTTCCGGGTTGAACCAGGCAAGCACCGTCTGACCGATCAGCCGGCCAGTGTTCTCGTTCCGGTAATTGAAGGCATTCTTTCCGAAGCGCAGAGTGATTCCGTTGCGAGTCACGCGGACCGGCCGGCGATGATGCGCGAGCAGATAGCGGGAGGCGGCGCCGAACTTTATCTGCGGGTCATGCTGATTCTGGAACCGCTCGAATGCGGCCGCCGGCGCCAGGTCCCGCGTCATTTTGCCGTTCTGCGGCTCGGCGTTGTATCTCTCGCAAAGATCGTCAAGCGTGCAAAGCCACTGATCAGCGGACAGGAAGTGCCCTTCGGGATTCACCTTCCGGGTTTCGACCTGGCGTTTCAGCTCTTGCAGGCGTTCAAAGCAATCGTGCCGCTCGTCACGGCCGGCGTAACCGGGAATTCCTTCCATCAGAGACTGCACAGCGCCAAGCACGCGTTCGACCGGCTTGGCGCGTGGCAGCCGGGCATGGATGAATCGCAGGCCAAGATCGTAAAGACCTTTCTCCGCTTCCGGCCAGGAGAGCGCGCCGGCGCGCCGATCACCAGTCAGGATTCGCGAACTCTGCCAGATGCCACGCTCGAAATAGAAACCCTTGCGCGGCAGTCCGTGCTCGTCGCACGTCCGCGTTACGAGCGTCCGGATCGCGAGCGAGTTGTAATTGCGGTCGGACAGGAGCGCGTAACCCAGGATGCAGGTCGAGCGCAGATCAATCATCAACAGAAGTTGCCCGCGCAGCAGCCGGAACCATCCTTTGCCGTCCGGTTCGTAATAGTAAACCGGGAGCGTGCAATCATCCGCTTGGTACCAGTCGCCGGCGGCCACGCCGGACCAGTCGCGCGCAATGTGGGCGCCGTTGAGTTGCGCCTGGCGCGGGCCGTGGTGAATGTCGTCGAGCGCGGCAACGTCCCAGCGGACCTGATCGCGAACCGCTTTCGGCACGTAGGATTTGTTCGAGGGATTGGCCAGGTAATAATTCACCAGCTCTTCGCTCAATCCTTCGGACGTGAACAGTTCGCGCCACGCCTGGCTGACGCGTCCATCGTTGAACAAGACCGCATGGCCGACGATCTTGTCTCGATCCTCCTGGCTCAGCCTGGGCGCGCGGTGCCAGCCGGATTTCTTCGGGCGCTGATCTTCGATGGCTGACGGCAGGCGGCCGCCTTCGATCCAGCGCTCATACTTTCGGACAAACTGCTTTCGAACGGCGGCGCGTGTACTGGCGATGAACGGGGCTTTCGCCAGGAGAAACTCGCAGAGCTGCCGCTTCTGATTGTCCGCAGGTTTACCGGCGGCAAGCGCCTCCTCGTATTTTTGAAAGGTCTGAAGCCACAGCATTGCCTGCTCGTCGGTGGTTGGGTTCTGTGGGTCTTTGAAGGTCGAAAGGTATCTGGCCAGGTCGTGGCATTCGTGAAGGACGGCGGCCGTTACCGGCGCGCGATCTTTACGCGCGAGCCGGTCATCGAGGTAAAGCTCCAGGCGATCGTACCGCTCGGCGCCGGCGTCGCGGTCCAGGGTTCGCCCGAAAAGCGCTCGCCAATGCCGTGGCGACACTTGGTAGCCATAGACCCGCTGGAACTCTCGTACGCCGAAGGTCTCCAGTTCGGCTACTGGCAGGGACAAGTCATTGACGCGTGCCAGAACGGGCGCGAGCGCGCGACGAAGCTTGTCCGCCTTGTCGAGGCAGCGCGGCTCGATCTCAGCCAATGGGATTGGCGGCTGATGTTCGTTCGGGGGCGCCGATAGCAGATGCTCCGCGTCACGGTAGCGGCGCCGGCCTGCCACTTCCTCAAGTTCCATCCTTGTTGCGGGCGGCAGATCCGGAAGCGCCCAGCCCTTGGCCGTACCGCCGCGCATCGGCATCGGATGGGCGAGAACTGAGGCCAGAGCTTTATGCACGGCCTGGGGTGATTTGCCGAGGGCAGCGGCGATCCGCGAAGCGGGAAAGAGCTTCGCGGATTGGTTTACCACATTGGTAACTTTTCCCGAATCGGGAATCTCTAGGGCTGGGCAACCTTTCGCGCTTGGGTTCATTGGAAGATTCAGGCCGTTGAAAGAAAAACGGGCACGGCCCCGCGAACCAGCCACCGGTTGCCCACCGATTGGCTGGGTTGGTCCCGCCGCGAATGCGGTGCGTGACCGTGCCCAAAGTGTTTCATGGTCCGTAGTGTGCGACGGCGTTGTTGATGATGCAGGCGCTGGTACCGTCCACGCTGAGCAACAACGGCCGGCTGCGAGCGGCAAGGAAGAGTGCCTCTCCGGCCTGCCGCACGGTCGCCGCTCCGATGTCAATGCTCACGTTGTTCGTCATCAGGTAGAGCTGATCGCCTGTCAAAAACGTCGCTGTAATGGCGGCAGCAAGATTCAGATTCGTGCTGTTCGGCACGCTCCAAACTGTGCCTTTGAACACGGCGTTATCGGATCGCCTCTGGAAGACAACGATGTGATTGCTCGCCAGGCCGCTCGTGCTTTGAAGCACGAAGTTCGTGGCGTTGGTCGCATTCGCGGAGAGCGTGAACAGTTCGCGCCCGCTCCTGGCAACCAGCTTTGAACTGGATAGATCGCTTTTAACGTCCAGCGATACCAGGCGAATCGGCGCCAGCGCTTCCCCGGGAAAGATTACATCTGCGGCCGTGGTTCCTGTGGCGGTTTTCGCGGAGTAGTCGCCTTGCGCGCCGTGCCGCAGGGTTGCCGTCGCCAGGCAGATCGAGAACAGAATTGATTTCATTCGATTTGTCCCGCGCTCTGCTCCCGGTTCCGGGAGCAGAGCACCGGGATTGATTTGCTTAGGCGGATGCGAGCTTGATCACGGCCATTGCTGCGTCGGCCATCA
>DATEKZ010000097.1:0-3395 GCA_035277185.1 Verrucomicrobiia bacterium | reverse complement strand
CACTTTCTATCAATTGCCCTACGGGATGACGGCCGTGGAATATCCCGACTCACAGACCGCAGTGATCAAATTTCAAAACCGGACCTGGACCCTGACGAATTACGTCACCGCGGGCGGCAACGCCCACTGGCCGCCGAATGGCCGCCTGCATTACGACCTCGATAACACCAACGCCGTCATGTCCACCATCGAAGACTGGCGCATCGGCAGCGGGCCGAATGGCAAGGACGCGGCCAGGCCCTGGACGAACGAGTCCTTCGCGCGCTACCGGAACCTTGCGCCTGATTGCGACGGACCCTGGCTTGTTTACTGGCGCCAAAACATGCCTGGCCTCGGCAGCAGGCAGAGAGACGACGAAGGCAAGCCGATGAAAAACTGGTGGCCGTTTTTGTTTTACTAAGTAATGCCCGCTAAACACGCGAAAAGACGCGAATCCAGGGAATGAAACCGAACTCGACGCGAATTGCGCGAATTGTCGCGAATGAAAGAATTAGGTTTTCATCAACGCCCGGACGAACCGGATTTGCGCGTCCATAATGACTGCCCAAGAAAGTCGTCTTCAGGTTTTCGCGCTATTTCGCGTGTTTAGCGGGCAAAGAGACTCTGAGTATCACCTGTCACGGCTTCGAGCGTCCCGACGATATTTCTCCAGCAACGCGCTGAGACGGGCGACGATTTCCTGCTTTTCCAGATAAAGATTGCTCGTCTCTGAAATGTCTTCGGTGAGATTGTAGAGCTGTCCCTTTGGACCATCGGGTGTCGGTTCAACTCTCGCCGGTTGCGTGAAGCCGCCCGATCCCAAGCCTTGGACGAGCTTCCAACTGCCTTGCCGAATCGCGAACACCCCGTTCCCGGAGTGATTCACAATCGCGTCGCGCATGGGTTCCACGGATTTTTCACCAAGCAGCGCGGGTAACAGATTGAAGCTGTCCTCGCCGGAATCGGCTGGAAGTTTCTCGCCTAGCAACGCGGCGAAGGTCGCCATCATGTCGGTCAGACAGGCGAGTTGATCGCTCGTTGTGCCGGGTCGGATCCTGCTGGGCCAGCGCACAACAAACGGCACGCGATGGCCGGCCTCCCAGATGTCCGACTTCTGTCCGCGATAATGCATGTTGGCGCGATGCCCGAACTTCTCGATGTCCGCCGGCGTCCAATGCGCGCCGTTATCGCTGGTGAGGATGACGAGCGTGTTGTCGGCGAGTTTCAAACGATCGAGCGATTCCAGCACCTGACCGACCGTCCAATCCACTTGCGCGACGAAATCGCCGTAGTCCCCTGCCCTGCTCTTGCCGCGGAATTCATCCGCAGGTTGCCATGGCTCGTGGGGAGCGGTGAGCGGGAAGTAGAGGAAAAACGGTTGGCCCGGCGACTCCTTTGTCCGGCGTTCGAGGTAACCGACGGCCTTTTTCGTGATCATCGGCAGCACAGCGTCGTGCTTGAAGCCCGGCGCGATCGGTCCGGCACGCCAGAATCCTTTGCCACCCTGCCGCTGCTGCTTGCTCGCTTCGACCTGCTCCGTAGGTTGCTCGACGGCATGATCGTTCTCGACGTAGAGATACGGTTCCATGTCCAGCGACGCTGGAATACCAAAGAAGTAGTCGAAACCTGCGGTCACCGGTCCGGGCCGAAGCGGTTTCGAGTAATCCACTTTGACATTCCGGTTCGTTGGGTCGCCGGATTGAAATCCGAGATGCCATTTGCCGATGCCTGCCGTGGCGTAGCCCTGTTGCTTGAGAAGCTTTGGCAGGTTCAGGCGATTTGTCTCAATCAGCGAAGTCGAGTAACCCCAGAGCACACCGCTTTTGAGCGGAGTGCGCCAGGCGTAGCGCCCGGTGAGCAGACCATAGCGCGTCGGGGTGCATACCCCCGACGGAGAGTGCATGTCCGTGAAGCGCATCCCCGCGCGCGCGATCCGATCCATGTTCGGTGTCGGGATTCTGGAATCTTTGTTGTAACAGCCGAGATCGCCGGAGCCCAGATCATCGGCGAGGATGAAGACGATGTTGGGCTTGGGCGCAGCGCTCGCAGACAGCAGACCTGTGAGCAACAGGCCAAAGAGAAAAGAACGGGCATTCATGGTTCGGAGGTTAGCGAGTCGTTCAAGCGGAGGCGAGCGTTGTCAATCTACTCATTTGCCCCTAAGCAGCCGGGGTAGAGAAGGGCCGCATCGCATCTCAGTTTTGGAGCATGTAACTTCACGTTCTATCCCGAAGGGATTGTGTCCTCCAGCCCAGGGTTGCGAGGAACGAGCTACCCTGGGAATGCATTCAAACACCACCAACCCCAACGGGGTTGCACCAGGTTTGGACCGGACGGGCCGCAACCCCTTCAGGGTTGTTCCGCTTTCGACATCCTCACCCAGGGTAGCTCGTTCCTCGCAACCCCTGGGCTTTGTGACAGAATCCCGTTGGGATTCCCGGAACGGACATCCGAGGGGCATCGCGGCGGCCCGCGCTCCCCAATTCAT
This sequence comes from Verrucomicrobiia bacterium, assembly GCA_035277185.1. Classification (GTDB taxonomy): domain Bacteria; phylum Verrucomicrobiota; class Verrucomicrobiia; order Limisphaerales; family AV2; genus DATEKZ01. The sequence goes on along the minus strand of DATEKZ010000097.1, from coordinate 928 downwards.
GGCATCACCGGCTTCAACACCACCTGTCGTAAATCCATCACGGCTGCGCCGGGTTTGGTTTTTGGTTTCACCGCGAACGTGTAACGACCTGGAGTGCGAAGAGCGAGTCGGCCGATGTCTCGCACCACGAAATTCTGAAAATGTCCGGTATCCTGCACGGTGAACTTCAACACCTCCTCGCCGACCGACACTTCGACTTCACTCCCGCCGCTGCCTTTGCCGCAGCCTTGCAGGATTTCAACTGAGAAAGTTCCCCGTTCCGGAACTTCGAAATCCCAGCTCACCCAGTCGTCAGCCCGCGTCCAATAGCCAATCGTGTTTTTGAACGGTTGCGGTTCGTAACGGACCTGCCGGCCATGAATCACCGCATCGCGCGCGTGGAGCACCACCGTACCATCGGCGGCCTGGGTGATGGGTGGAGCTTTGAATTCGGGATTGTAAGTCGGCCACTGCGCTTTCACTGAATTGTGCCACTCGTGAAGCTTCCTGCCCAACTCCAGCACCTTTTCCGGCATCGCGTCTGCGAGGTTCGTCGCTTCATCGATGTCTTCACGCAGATTGTAGAGTTCATGCGCGCCGATCTCGAAATGTTGGACGAGTTTCCAATCCCCCATGCGAATGGCCGCGCCCGGACCGCCGCCGACCGGCGCGCCCGGCACCCGTGTTTGGTTGGCGTAATGCGGATAATGCCAGTAAAGCGTGTCCCGTTTGATCTCGCCGCCCTTCAACAGCGGAACCAAATCGACGCCGTCAACCGGATCGCCAGAGCGGGTTCCGGCGATCGCCAGAATCGTTGGGAACAGGTCCATACTGATGACCGGAACACGTGAGACGCCCGGGCGAACAACGCCCGGCCACTTCACGATGAGCGGCACGCGCATGCCGCCTTCGTGCAGATACCCTTTGCCCGCGCGCAACGGATGATTCG
>DATEKZ010000096.1:0-8477 GCA_035277185.1 Verrucomicrobiia bacterium | reverse complement strand
GACCACAACGGAAGAAGTGCGCGCGTCGGCCACCGCGACCACCTGATTGCGTTTTTTGATCCGATCCTGCTGGCTGTTTCCGGCGCCCGCATTGGCCCCCATCGCCGCGGCAAGAAAGGCGCCCGGTCCGCCAAATCCTGGTCCACCCCGTCCGCCGCCGGCCCCTCCCCCGCCGCGTCCGCCCCGATTGCCAAACCGGATCGGAGCCGTGGCGCCGCTTTGGTCCGGGAACAATCCGCTCAACAGGGTCGCCAGTTCTGTCGGGTCGGCGTGATCAAGGTGAAACACCCTCACTTCGGTGGAATCCTCCGCGCTCAGGTCAATGGAGCGGATGATTTCGACGAGGTGCCGGATGTTCGATTGGACGTCCGTAATGATGACGGAGTTGCCGGCTTGATTGGCGATGATCGTGGCCTGCGAGGAAACAAACGGCGAAATATCCGACACCAATTGGGACGCTTCCACGTAGCGAATGGGAATGATCCAGGTGGCCATCTCGTCGTTGTCGGGAATTTCTTCGGGGTTGTTGCCGGTCTTGACCGGGTTCTTGCCGCTCTTGATCGCTTCCTTGGTGTTGATCCTCAAAGTCCTTCCCGTGCGAATGGCGGCAAAGCCGTTCTTGTTCAACTCCGAGTTCAGCAAATCAACGGCCTCCTCCCGGGTCAAAGACTGGCCGATGACGGTCACCGATCCGTTAACTCGCGGCGCATCGATCTGGATGATAAAACCCGCGGCCTTGCTGAGATGCTCCAGCACAAGATCGATCGGTGCATTGCGGAAATTCAGGTTTAGTCCGTTCGCGGTGGCAGCGTTGGTGCCGGACACGGAAGCGTTCGTCGAAGGAACCGTCGTCTGCTCCTGCGCGGCAGGGGCGGGCGCAACTGCTTCGGCCACCGGCGTATTGGGGGCCGCTCCTGGCGCGTTCGGATTCGGCGACGCTGGTTTTTCATCCTGGGCCAGCGCGCTGAAACCGCAGGCAACGAGCACCATCGCCATTGGCATCAGGCGGGCGCTGGGGGACACACGCTCGCGCAAGCCGTGACGGTGGGTCGTATCGGCGGGATGGACCGATACCGGAAGTTTCGAGCGGAGGTTGGTTTTCATGGTTTGGACTTTCTCAATTTCGGCTCGGGTTAATCCCGCTGCGGCTCGCGCGGGTTTCCACCCGGGCCGCGAGTCTCATTGGGGTCGTTTGGTCTCTGGCCGGGATTTTCACCGAGCCCGTCTGATTCCGTGTTCTGGGCTCCTTCCGCGGCATCCGGGTTTTCGCCTGTCCGCTCGTTGTCGTCTTGATTCGCGTTTCCGCCCGTCTCCCGGTTGCGATTGGCTATCAACCGCGCGATCACGTCATTGGGATCAAGGGTGGCCGCATCGGTTGTGGGATTTTCCCTGGCTTGGTCGGGCGCGTTCCGAAAACTGTTTCGCGTCGGAGAGAAGCCGGATCGCCGGTCGTTCCGATCGCCCCGCCCCGAATTTCTCGAACGCGAGTCTGAATTGGATGCGAAAGAAATCTCTCCGCGTTCTCCGACGGACCACTTGCCGTCCTCGCTGCGGCGCATTTGCATGCCGACTCTCAGTTCCAGTTCGTTGGTCCCGGACGAAAGCTTCACAAAATCGTGGGTGATCTCCGCGAGCGTATAGCTGGCGATCTTCCCGCCCGGCCTCAGCACCTTATGATACTCCGAACTACTGCCGTCGAAAACGGCGAAAAGCCCGCTTTCGTAACTCATGGTGCCGGTCAACACGAATGTGTCCACAATGGCGGGCGGTGGGCGCGGAGTTCCCCGGGCAACCGGCGGACGCCGGTTCACATCAAAGATATTCCGGTCCACGATGATCTTGAACGCCTCAAAATCCTTCGGATTGACCGTATTGGTCTGCTGCGCCAGCGCGGAAAAAATTCCAGCCGCCAATGCCGTCAGCACCGCGATTTTGAGTTTTGACGAGGTCATTGTTCCTGCGAGTTGAGCACCAGCCCACTCACCTGCAAAGCCAGCGTCATTTGCTGGCCGGTGTTGTCGCGCGAACTGAAATCGACTGATTCCACCTTCAACCCCATCGGGTCTTTTTCAATATCATAAATGAAGCGGCTCAGCATCCACAATGTCCCCGAGGCATCCACGCGGCACACCACGGTTTTGTAGTCGTCCGAATCGCTTTTCCACTGGGGCGTGACGCCGTTGAGGCTGGCGCCGCTTTCCTCGGCCCAGTCACGGAACGCCTTGGAAATCTTCTCCAGCGCGGCGGATTGATTGCCGGGCAGCGTGTTCGTCTGCATCTGGGTCCATTTGCCCTGAATGACCGGCTCGTTTTTGATGGTGGCCGAGCCCCGCCGGATTTGTCCCTGCAGCTCTTTGATTTCCTTCGCCCGGGCCCGCCACAGGTTCAACAACGGTGAATAGATCAATCTGTCGCCCGCGAACAGGGCGACGACCGCGGCCGTCAGAATGATCAAAAGCTGTTGCCGGCTGCCGGTTTTCATCGTGGACCTCCGGTCATTTGAAAGTCAAAGGTGAACTGCATCGGGGTCTTGCCGCGAATCTGGTAGTTGAAGTTGGTCACACCGTTGATCGCGCCCAGCTTGTGGATGGTGGTCACCACCGTCGCGTAATTCTCCGCGTTACCGGAACAACTGACCGCGCTTAAGCCGCGGGCCTCCGCGGCCTCCCGTCCCTCGCTCACCTCGCGAATCCCCAGCGTTTTCGCCGTCACCGACCCGTCCGCGGTGAAGGCGTTGGCCACGTCCCTCATGATTCCCAGATAACGGAACGACTCATCGAACCACGGACGATATTTCTGAATCTGGGCCTGTACCTGGTTTAGTTTTTTGACCTTCGGCGACATGGACGCCCACTGTGATCGCAATCGCGCCAACTGCCATTGTTGGAATGCGAACAAGCCAACGACCACCATCAGTACGGCCGCCGCCGCGGCGGCAATCTTACGCAGCCGGCCGGGCGCGTATTTGGAGGTCACACGCTGCCAGGCTGAAACCTTCGGCGGTCGAAACTCAAAGGGATCGCTTCGTCCGGTGATGTGCCTGGCCGCAAGACTGAGAGCATCCGAAACGGGTGTTTCCGGCGGAATCGTTTTGGCAAACTCATTGGCCGGATACGAGGTCACCACCTCCACCTTCAATCCGCCGGATTCGAATCGCGGCCGGATTTCATCCGCCAATTCCTGAATCTGCTCGCGCGGCCCAAAGAGACGGATCCGTTTGATCGCATCGCGCAAGTCCGCCGGCAGTTGCCCCAGCGTGATGCGCGCCTCGCGGGCGACCAGCTCGCCGAGCAGGCCCCGCGCGCCTTCCTCGGCTTCCACGGCACCGTCGAGCGCGCGCAAGGCCGCCACTCCGCCGCCGCAGGTGATTTGCAGTCCGAGTTGATGTTCGCCAACGGCCAGCGCCAGTACGCCCTCGGAAATCCCCGCGCCTGCCGGTTGCAATGCGGTAATCCCCAGCGAAAAACTCAGCGGTCTCAGTTTTGCCGCATGCAAAACCTGTTCGAGCCGTTCCACGTGAACTTTCGGAACTCCGACAAACGTTGCGAGCCTTTCGCCCGAAGCAGATACCAGCCGCGAAGTCGCCATCTGCAGCGCCGCAACGTCTGTGGGAAACCCGCGCTCGGCTTCAATCTGCAGAAAGCTGGCGACGTCCGCCTCCGGCAGCTCAGGAATCTTCGTCTGTGCGGTCAGCGCCCATTTCAGCGGCAGGGCCACGACGCAGCGCCGCTCGCGCACCCGGGCGGCTTCAAGATGATGGAGAATTTCGCGCCCGACCAGTTCCGGTTCGTTCGTCAAGGGGTCCAGAGAGAGCGATGCGGCAAATCGCTGAATCACTTGCAGCGAACCATTCGACCGCCGCAGGACGACCCCTTCCAGCCGGCTTCCGTCCAGCGCCAGTCCGAGCAGGCTCGAAGGGGCGCGGCGTTTCAGAAAATTGACCTGAATGATCTTGTTCATCGGGTGTCCTGTGCGATCCAGGTGTCGCGGGTTTGGCGGCCCAGCGCCCAGCCCAGGCGGCTGAGGTCCTGGCGATAAACGACTTTTGGCGTCCCCTCGCTGATGTCAAAGACGAATCGCACTCGCCGGTAGCCACGCCCGAACGGGCCGACCGCGGCGATGTCCGCCGTGAACTGGTAGCTGTGCGTCGTGATATAATCGCCTTCCGACAGTGCCTGAAGCGTCGCCGCTCTGCCCGAGCCGAGCGCGTCCATGATCCAGGCAATCGAAGTGAGGCTGGCCGGATTCGACTGGCGGTAGTTGACCAGTTGTTGCGCTGAGTCGAAATCCATTCCCGGCAGACACGCCAGCACGGCAACCGGCGCGGTATTGATGTTCACCCGTCCGTTCGTGAATGGAGCGTTGGTAACTGTAATGTCATTGTAGATTAGCGCGAACTCGTCTGCAGTCATCCCGGCATTCCGGGAAGCCGCTCCATAAAATTGCAGCAGACTGGCAAATGCGGGCGGCCCGCCACCGCCGCCGGATAGACTTTGAATGATGGTTTGCGCGCGCGACGCGCCCAGACGTTCCTCCAGCAAAGTTCGAAGACCGGCCTGATCGTTAACATTGGTAAGCGTCGTTCCGTCGCTGTGAGTGTTCGGCTGGCGGCTGTAAACGGTGAAATAGTCGAAAAGGCCGGGGTCCGCGAGTCCATTCCGGTTTTCGTTCGCGTCCAGCACGCCATTCTGATTGATGTCTTCGCCGACGAGTATGTCCCTGGTCGCGCCATCGACGAGCCGCAGTTCACCCACCGTTTCAAACGGAGCGTGCTTTGGCAGATAGCCGAGTTGAGCGTAATTCAGCGAAACCCCCGTGCCGTTCGTGTCGCGCCAGTCGATCATCGCATCGGCCAGTTCAAAGGTCGTCCGGGGAAGGTTGCTGGAGAGAATACCCGGCGTAAGCCACGGAGCGTTCAGATCCAGTTTCGACGTTTCATCAATCAGGCTGAAGTACGGTTCCGACAACGGGGAGCCGGTTGGATCCCGGCCAATCAGCCAGAAGCGGCCGTTTTCCTCCGGCGCCTTTGCCTTGCCCAGGGGAACCGCCTCGGCCTGGTACTGGATGATTTCCGGCACTGCGCCGTTGGTCGCATATGATACCAGCACGGAACTGACGTAGCGTGCCGCGCCTTCGATGATCTGGTCGGCGGCCAGGCCTGACGCGCGATTGTCCGAGGCGCGCAGCTCCAGCGACATCGAGTTGGCAAAATAAAGCGCGATGCTGATCAGCCCAAATGCGATCAACAACACGATCACCAGCACGGAGGCGCGCTCCGTGGCGCGACCGTTCCGCTCGTGATGGGAATAGCGCAATTTCATTCAAGTTCCACTCGCGCTGGCGTTCTGGTTTGTGCGCGACTGCGAATCAATCGGCACCAGCATTTCAATCGAGCGCGGCGCGCCCGCGTTGCCGCCCGGATTGGCCAGCAGTATCCGCACGCGAACTGCGGTTGGCAGATTAGTGGTGAGAGTGGAGTCCCAGGTATCCTGCCACGCTGCGCCATCGTAGCAGGAGAACAGGATGCTCTCGACGCCGCCCATCATCCACTGCTCCTCGGGTTGCGGCGTCATGGTCGCCAGCAGGTTCCGCGTCACGCTGCGAACCAGGTCCTGGCCGGCCGCGCGGCGGTCTCCGGGCAGACGCAACAGGTAAGTGACTTTTTGCAGTTCACTCCAGGGCTCGTCTTCGCGCAGCGCGCCGGTCGTCGTGTAAAGCTCGATGTCCACCGGCTGACTCAGGCCAATGCTGTTCACGTTGCCCACCTTGAAATCGCCGGACAGAATGCCTCCTTCCGCCGGCGCCATCGTCCCTTGCAAATCGCGCCGCAGAATCGAGAGCGTCTGCTGGACCGGGAGCGATTCGTCCACCAGGACGGTCGTCCGCTCGCGCAAGCGCATCGCGCTGAAAAACACGGCGTTGATGGCGATCATCACGATGGCCATGATGCCCACGCCGAGAATCAATTCGATCAACGTGAATGCGCGCGAGCCACGTCGAGTTAGAGGGTTCGTTCTCACGGCTGCATGCCTGTCATCATTGGAGTCGCGCTGGCGGGATTCGCCAGCGTGTTCAGGCGCACGGAACAAGGTCGCCCGCCGGCTGAAAACGTCACTTCGGCGGTCAGCAACAGCATCGTTGCGTCCTGCGGCCAACTCTGACTGTTCACCGTATAGCGGAACTCATGGCCGTTTTCCATGACCGTACCGTTGGCCGCGGAATTCCAGTTCGTCGTCACGATGCTTTCGTTCAAAACCCGGTCGGCCACGCGCGCGGCTTCGGCTCTGCGCGCCGCGAATTCGCCGGACAGGCTGGCGATGCGCAACGCATCCACAGCCACCGGAATCACGATGCCCATAAACATCAGCGCCGCCAGCACCTCGACCAGTGTGAACGCAGAAGCTCTGCGCCTTTTATCTGTCGCTGTTGCGAATCTCATAGCCCAAATGATTGGTTGCCCGGACCAGCCAGAGCGTTTCGTCGTCCCGGCCGGTCAGGCGCAGCGTTGTCGGACTGTTTTCATCGGCCGTGCCGTCGGGCAGAAAACGAATCGCCGGCAGGCTCTGGCCGTTGATCGACACGGGCGATGCATCCAGGGCCTCAACCTGGACACCGTCTCCAAAAGCAAACTCGTCGGCTTTCGGATCGGCGTCCTGGGTATTGCTGTTCTGTGTGGTGCCTTCTTCCTGGAGTCCGTAAATGCGCTGTTCTGTATCGATCCACAGCAACATCGGGAATCCGTCGGCCACCGCGCGGCTCTGGCCGGCGTGTGTGAGCGACAGAAGCTGCCGTGCCTCCGAACCGAGCGCGCGGCCGCGGAAAAAGCGCGATAATGACGGCGCAGCCAGGGAAGTGACCGCCGCGAGCAGCGCCATGACGAGGATCAACTCGATCAACGTGAAGGCCCGCCTGCATGAGCTCTCCATTCCTGATGGCGTCGTTTGCATGTCTCAATCGCTCATCGCCTCGCCGTCCAGTTTCCGATATCATCATCCGTTCCCATCTGGCCGTCCGGTCCCGCGGAAACGACGTCGTAGGAACCCGGATTGTGTTTGCCCGGGCAGGTGTAGGCGTAATCGTTGCCCCAGGCGTCTTTGGGAACGGCGTCATTGTCGAGATACGGACCATGCCAGTTCTGGGCATCGCGCGGCTGCTGGATCAAATCCAGCAGGCCGTTTTGCCCCTTCGGGAAATAGCCGTTGTCCACTTCGAATGTGTTGAGGGCCGTCTTGAACGCTGAAATCTGTGTCGTCGTAGCCTGTTTGCGCGCGTCTTCGCTGCGTCCGACGATTCTGGGCACGACGATAGCCGCGAGAATGCCGAGGATGGTCAGAACCAGCAGCAATTCAATCAGCGTGAATCCATGCCGGGTCGCCGTGTTGGCTCGATTTGGTTTGAAGCGATTGCATTTCATAGGGTGCGACGGCTTAAGGTTCATTTGATGTGCTCCTGTAACGAAAAGATCGGCAGCAACATGCCGATGAAGATCGTCCCGATGAAACCGGCGATCAAAAAGAGCATGGCCGGTTCGGCGAACGCGACCGCAGTCTTCAACTGTCGGTCGAGATCAACTTCGGTGACGTTCGCGATGCGGATCAGTTCGGTGTCGAGTCGGCTGCTCTCTTCCGCGACCGAAACCATTTCCACCACTGAGCCGGGGAACAGCCCTTTGCAGTCGGCGAGGCTCTGACCGAGCCGTCCGCCTTCCTGCACGCGCTCGATGGATTGGGAGACGGCGTCCACGAGAATCTGATTGCCGAGGGATTTGCGGGCGACGTTCAGGGCGTGAACGAGCGGCACGCTCGCCCCGAGCAGTGTCCCCAGCATCCGACAAAACCGCGCCATGGCAAACCGCGCGGCGAGCGGTCCGACAATCGGTGCCTTGAGCGCCAATCCTTCCCAAACCCGGCGTCCTTTTTCAGAGGTGAACCAGTTGCGAAGCAGTAATCCAATCACGACCATCCCGGCGAGCACGAACAAGCCGTAGGAGCGCATCACGTCGCTCACGCCGACGATGATTTCGGTGATCAACGGGAGGGAGCCTCCGAAGCCGGCAAAGATTTTTTGGAAGCGCGGGATGAAAAAAACCATCAGGAAGGCCAGCACGCCCAGCGCCAGGACCAGCAGGATGCAGGGATACAACATCGCCGTCATCACCTTTGATTTCAGTTCCTTCTCGCGCGACTGAAAGTCCGCGATCTGCGCCAGCACGACATCGAGGAACCCGCCCGTTTCACCCGCCTGCACCATCGCGGTATAGACGCGCGGAAAGGTTTCCGGCGACCTGGCCATGGCATCGGCCAGCGACATGCCGTCAATGACCAGGTCGTGAATCTCCTTCCATTTCGCCGAAACCAGCGGGTTGGAAGATTCCTTGTAGAGAATGACCAGCGCGCGGCTCAACGGCACGCCCGCCGCGAGCAAACTCGAAAGCAGCCGTGTAAAGTTTTCCAGATCCTTCGCCGAAACCTTTTTGG
>DATEKZ010000095.1:0-2691 GCA_035277185.1 Verrucomicrobiia bacterium | reverse complement strand
CGAAACAAAACCTCGATCCCGTACGCCGCGAACGACTGTTCATACTGGCGGATGATGCTCCCTTCCGATGTCTTAAGAATCTGGAAAAGGTCATCGACGTTGAGTTGCTGACAGACCACCCGGACCGGCAGGCGGCCGATGAACTCGGGCTCGAAGCCGAACTCGATGAAATCCCGCGTTGCGGCTTCCGAGAAGATGCGGCTCTCCTCGACGGCTGACCTCGTGGCCGCCGCAAAACCAATGGTCGCCTCGCGCAGCCGCTTCTGGATGATCTTCTCCAGGCCGCCGAACGCACCGCTGACGACGAAGAGGATGTGTTTGGTGTTGATCGTCGCCGGTTGCTTCCGACCGCGTCCCTGCGTCATTTCCATCGTCGCCTGAATCTGTCCGGCAATGTCGTTCGGGGCGCGGGCGGGCACTTCGGTCTCCTCCATCAACTTGAGCAGGTTCGTTTGCACGCCGCGCCCGCTCACGTCGCGCCCGGTCATGTTCGGCGCCGCGGCGATCTTGTCGATTTCATCGATGTAAATGATGCCATACTGGGCGCGGGCCACGTCTCCATCGGCGCGCCGCACCAGATCGCGCACCAGGTCCTCCACATCGCCCCCCACGTATCCGGTTTCGGAAAACTTCGTGGCGTCCGCCTTTACAAAGGGCACGCCGATCAGATCGGCGATGCTGCGGATGAGATACGTTTTGCCCACGCCGGTCGGACCGATGAGGATGATGTTCTGCTTGGCATAGTTCGGCTGGTCTTTTCCCTCCATCGCGATCCGGACGTGGTGATAATGGTCGCACAGCGCGACGCTCAGGACCTTCTTGGCCTCGTCCTGCTTGATCACAAAACGGTCCAGGTAGGATTTCACATCGCGCGGCTTGTAGTCGAACTTGAAATCCGCTTCCTCCGCGGGTTCGCTCCCGGGATTCTGCGGCGCGTCGGATGTCTCGGGCCGGGGCATGAATCCGGTCCCTGTGTCCCCGGGAAAATGCTGGCGCATGAACTCCTGTAAACGGCGTTGAAATTCCTCCGGTGAGGGCGGTCCATTGAAAATTGGCTTTTGCATGATGTGTTTACGACAATCGCGGCCTAACAAAGTTCAGGAATAGTCCGGCGTCAAATGGTTTCCGCAGAGCCCGAGTGACAGGCGCATCTCGAGATCATACAGCCGACGGATAATTCGGCCGCTTCCTCCCCCTCCCTCGGACGGAAGGATTCAGTCGGTTAAGACGCTCGCCCTCACCCCGGCCCAGTGAGTTCCTGTCTTTCGCCGAGACTTCGTCCGCAGCCCCGCGGAGAGGGGGAACTCTCGAACGCCTCTCCTAACTTCACCATCCCGTGATTCGTCCCAGCGCGGCCGAAGTGAGTTCCCTCTCCTGGGGGAGAGGGCTAAGGGTGAGGGCGAGCCATTTCTCTAACTGCATCGTTCCGGCTTGGGGAGAGGGAGCGACCCCACCCCTTGAGCGAAGCGCCGAATCAGGCGCCGGTTTCGGACCGGAACACCGTCACACTCATCGGCGGCAGCGTGAATTCGGCGGAGAACGGCTGGTTGTGCATCCGGTGTTCCTGCGCGGCAACACCGCCGAAGTTGCCCTGATTACTTCCCCCGTAGATTTCGGAATCACTGTTCAACGCCTCGCGCCAGAACCCGCCTTGCGGCAAACCGACGCGATAGCCCGGACGCAAAACCGGCGTCAGGTTCAGGATCACCAACAATTGGCTGGTCCGTTCCTTGTTTTGGCGAACGAACGACAGCACGCTGCCTTCGTGATCGGAGCAATCCATCCAGAAGAAACCCTCCACATCATAGTCTCCTTCCCACAACGCGCGCTCGCTTTGGTAGAGCCTGTTCAGGTCCTCGATCAGGCGTTGCAGGCCGCGGTGATACGGACCGGCGTCGAGCAACCACCAGTCGAGTTCGGCGTTGGCGTTCCACTCCGCGCTCTGGCCGATCTCGCAGCCCATGAAAAGGAGTTTTTTGCCGGGGAACATCCATTGATACGCAAGCAAGGTGCGGAGGCTGGCAAACCGTTGCCAGTCGTCGCCCGGCATGCGGCCCAGCAGCGAGCCTTTGCCATGCACCACTTCATCATGCGACAGCGGCAATACAAAATTCTCATGATGATGATAGAGCATCGCGAAGGTCAGATCGTTCTGGTGGTATTTGCGATAGACGGGGTCGCGCTGGAAGTAATTGAGCGTGTCGTGCATCCAGCCCATGTTCCACTTCAGTGTAAAGCCGAGGCCGCCGAGATAGGGCGGGCGCGTCACCAGGGGCCAGGCCGTTGATTCCTCGGCGATCGTCACCACGCCGGGATGCTCGGTGTGGACGAGATAATTGAAATGACGCAGGAACTCCACGGCTTCGAGGTTTTCGCGGCCGCCATACTGATTGGGGATCCATTCGCCCTCCTTGCGCGAGTAATCGAGGTACAGCATCGAAGCGACCGCATCCACTCGCAGGCCGTCGATGTGAAAGCGGTCGCACCAGAAGAGCGCGTTGGCGGCGAGGAAATTGCGGACTTCGTGGCGGCCGTAGTTGAAAATCAGCGTGCCCCAGTCCTGATGCGCCCCTTGGCGCGGGTCCTCGTGCTCATAAAGCGATGTGCCATCGAAACGCGACAGGGCCCATTCGTCTCGCGGGAAGTGCGCCGGCACCCAATCGACAAACACCCCGATGCCGGCCTCGTGAA
>DATEKZ010000094.1:0-5253 GCA_035277185.1 Verrucomicrobiia bacterium | reverse complement strand
TGTGCCTCGATCGGCGCACGGGCAAGTCGCTATGGCGGCGTGAGGTCGCCGTGGAAAAGGTCGAAGAGGTCCACAAACTCAGCAGCCCGGCTGGTGCAACACCTGCCACGGATGGAGAGCGGGTCTATGTTTACTTTGGGTCTTATGGGTTGCTGTGTTACGACCTGGACGGAAATCCGAAGTGGGAAAGGCGGCTTCCTTTGCCGGAGAACCCCTACGGCGCCACCGCTTCACCAATCGTCGCGGGAGAATTGTTGGTGCTCAACCATCAGGGCAAGGACGCCTATCTGCTGGCCGTCAATCGCCGCGACGGTCGGACAGTCTGGCAGACGGATCGCTCATCGTTTCGATACGGATGGTCAACTCCGGTGCATTGGCGTCACGACGGGATCGACGAGATCGTCGTGCTGGGAGGTGACTTCGAGCCCAACCAGCGTCTGATGGCATACGACCTTGCGACTGGAGCGGAGCGATGGTGGGTGGCAGGACTGCCGCCGTGCGGGAAAAGTACGCCGGTCATCGGCGGCGGTTTGGTGTTCCTGGCGGCGCCGGACATTATTTTGGAACAGGCGGCTGAAAAGCGGAATCCTGAGAAGGCCGCTCAGTTCTACTCGAGGAACGGGAATCGCCTCATGGCTGTCCGCCCCGGCAGTAAAGGCGAAGTCGCGCAGGCGAACATCGCGTGGTCGGAGCGGAAGGGGGTACCCGGCGTTCCTTCCCCCTTGTACTTTGACAGACGCCTTTATACTTTTAAGGACGGCGGGCTGGTTTTCTGTCGAGCGGCAGACACAGGGGAGTTGTTGTATGACGAACGGTTGGGAACTCTCGGCTATTACTACTCTTCGCCCGTGGCTGCAGACAATAGGATTTACATTGCCTCCGCCGAGGGCGTGGTGACGGTGATTGATGCGGGTGTAAGGCTGAATGTTCTGGCCACAAACAAGCTCGACGGCGCGATCCTGGCCACGCCGGCCTTGGCCGCAGGGAACATCTATGTGAGGACCGAAAGTCATCTGTACGCTTTTGGGAAGTGAAGTTGCGCGGTCGGCGGCAGCGGTAGCATCCTTAAACATGCAACTGGATTTCACCGCCGGCTTCCCAACCCGTGTAGCGGCTGTGTACCCTTGCAATTCGGATAGCCCGAGCTTCCCAGAACTGATGTCCGATCCTTCGCCCCGTCCGTGCAGTCCGTAGCTTCATGGGTTTTCCACAGTCGGGGCACACCGGCTTGTCGGACCGGTCCGACGGGTCTGACGTTTTGGAGCCCTTTCGCGCTCCGTATAGTTTTTCGGTAAAGCCGCCCTTCTGCAGAAACTCCCCGCCTTGGCTTTCAAGCTGGCGTTTCAGGAGGTAGGCGGCTTGGTTCACCGCCGCGCGAATTAGGAGACAGCGTCGCCGCCCGCCGCTCTGTTCAACCGGCGGAATTGCCGGCTTGCCCCAAAGGGGCAATGTCATCCAGCCCAGGGTTGGAGCGGAGCGACTACCCTGGGAAACGAATCAAATAATTTTCAACCCCAAGGCGGGTTGTATCATTCCTTTGCGAACGTGATGCAACCGCCGTTGGGGTTGTGGAAAATATAACGCCTGACCCAGGGTAGGCTCGCAGACTCGCCAACCCCGGGCTGATGGATGGAATCCCGTTGGGATTCTCGGACGGTTCTGCATCCACTCTGTTCAACCGGAAGAATTGCCAACTGCAAGATGGTTTTGTCAGAATCAGATGTCTAGGTTACACCCAAATGACAAAGGCCAGAGAATGAACCGCCGAGGGCCCGCTTTCTTATCCGTATCCGTATCCGTTCGCCTCGCGCTTGCGTGTGCGATTTCGACCCTCGCCGCGTCAACTCACGGTCAACCATTGGTGCTGAAGACCGAGACATTCGACGTGAATCCAAATTGGGATGGGCGCAACAACCGCGCGACAGATCCGGGCCCCAGACAGATCGTCCAAAACTTCGGTTTCAGTTCCAGCGCCAATGCCGGCGGATCGGCCGGCGAAATTGGCGGCTTCATTACGCCGGCGGGCGAGCCGGCATTTTATGGGAAGGCCATTACGCCCGCGTCATTCAACGATCCACTTTCCGCTTCCGGCGTCCTGAATGTGCCTCCGGGTGGCGGCCATACCCTGATTGGTTTTTTCAACACCAATACCGTGAACGAGTGGCGCACACCCAATACCATCGCGCTGCGGATCTACGGCCGAGGCTCTTATTTTCTTGCGTATCTCGAGTATGGCACTGGTTTGTGGCGAGTTGGCGGCGGCTCGTTCGGCGGAGAAGCGCAAATCCCAACCGGCGCAGCCGACTACCCGTTCTCTCTTACCTACGATCCGAATGGAGCTGGCGGTCGGGGCACTGTCACCGCCACGATCGGCAGCTACTCTGAGGTCATGACTCTCGACACGGGCCACAAAGCTGATGGCGCGATGTTTAATCGCTTCGGTATTCTCAATGTGATGAAGAGCGCTGACGACCCGGGACAACTCTGGCTGGATAATGTGACGATAAACGGTGAAGCGCACCCATTCGATTCAGACCCGGGTTGGGACCAACGGAATAACCGCAGGACCTACACCAGCACCAACGTTCGGCCGCGATTCGATTTCGGCTATAGCCCCGCGTCGAACTTTGGCGGCGGACAAGGCGGGGGCGAGATCGGCGGCCACACATTTCGCGGCGATTCGCGCCTGGAGTTTAACGGCAGCCGCATGGCTTACTATGGTGCCCGGCTCAATGACATATTATCTCTCAATCAGCCATTGCATGCCGAGGGCAAGATTGGATTTCGCCGCGGGGTCAGCGACAGCACCACCCTCATTGGCTTTTTCCACTCAACCAACAGCATGCGCAGCAACGACTCCCAGAACTCCGCGACGCCGGAGAACTTTGTTGGCGCAGCGATCGAAGGTCCCAGCTCTGAGGGGTTTTACCTTTACCCGACCTACGGTCTTGACCAGGAAGGCGTGCGGGCCGACGGCGGTCGTGGCACTCCCGCACCGCCCTACATTTATCCGGACGGTGAGTCGCGGCAATGGACGTTGGACTACCAGCCCAACGGTAACGGCGGAAGCGGCAGCATCACGGTAACGCTGGATGGGCAGGCGGTGACACTCAATCTCGATTCGGGCCACAAACAGATCGGTGCGCAATTTAATCGCTTTGGCATGATCACGACCCACATCGATGGCAGCGGCCAGACTGTTTACTTCGACGATTTGACTTACACAATCGGCTTCGCGCCGCCCAGGGTGACCGTCGCCAAAACCGCCCCCGCGAAAGCCCTTCTCGAATGGCCGACCAACTACACAGGTTTCATGGTGGAAAGCGCTCTCAGTCTCGGCGCCCCCGGCTTCTGGCAACCGATCACCAACGTGGTCACCGCCAACGGCGCCGTCTTGAGCGTCTCCGTCAACACGACCAACGCCGCCCAGTTTTTCCGCTTGCGCAGGCCTTGATCCGGTCCGGTTCGGGGAGTTCAACCCCGGAAAGCTTTATGAAAACAAGTCCGTGCTACCGCGCCGCAATGGAGCAGATGGGATCGCGCACTCCAGTGCCGGCCCTGGCACTGATGCCACCCGAAGGATGCCTATATGAATACATGGAATGAATCCGGTCGCGTCTGGGAGGAGGATCACGGAATGCTGGACGCCGAGCAGGTCGCTCAATGCGAGCGCGCCGACGTCGCCGAGCCGCTCCGTTCACCCATCCCAACGCGGATGATCTCGAACGGCGAATACATGCCGGCGCCGCAAACCGAACAACAAAAGCGGGTCGAAGCGCGGGTCGAAGAGCTTGCCAACGAGGCGAGCCGGAAGCTGGGCATCAGCCGCCGGAAGTTCCTGGGAAGTTCGGGTGGCATGGCGGCGACGTTGATCGCCATGAACGAGGTGTTCGGGAGGTTTTTCAACGTGAGCCTGGTCGAGATGTTCGAACCCGCGGCCTACGCGGCGGCCGCGTCGCCCAGGAACCTGTTTGTCTTCGATGACCAACTCCACTTTGTCCGAGGGAGCAAGCCTTCTCCGGCCGGTTTGCGAGCCATCGCGCAAGGTCCGACATCGGCTCCGACCGTCAAGTCGAATCCGTTCAATCCACGAGGTCAGTCGGACGAGCTGGGTCAGGTCTGGAGCGTGTGGAATCCGGCGCTGGTCGGACTTCCCATCGATCCCGGCTATGCCCACATCACCCAATTCATCAAGGACGTTTATCTGGACAGTCAGGTCACGATTGGATTGCTGAGCAACGTCACGGCCTCAAGCGTCCAGATCGAGGGCGAGCGCCCCCGAGCTCCGCGCAATGCGCAGGAGGCCCAACAGGGCGAGGTTCTCACGGCGGCGCAGACCGCCGCCGCGCGGAACTTCATCAACGAAATCTCCGGCTCCACGCGCATGCTTTGTCACGGCATGCTCTATGTCGGAAAAGGCAACCTGGAATGGATTCAGGAACAGACCGACAAGAACCAGCCGGATTCATGGAAGGGCTACAACATTTCCAACGCCGCCAAGGTGGACAATGATCCGAACAGCCTCATGCGCCAATGGCGACACGATGACGAGGAAGTGGCGTATCCGACATTCGAACTGATCCAAAAGAACTACGAGAAGCTCAGGAACCGCAAGCCGGGCTACAACAACATCTGTGTGCACAAGGGGCTTGCCCCCGGTCCGCCCGATCCGCTCCGCGGTCATCCGGGGGACCTTCCGAAAGCGGCGCGCGACTGGCCGAAGCTCAATTTCATCAGTTACCACTCCTGCATCCAGCCGAATTTCTTTCTGGCCGACACACTCAAGGACATCCAGGCGGAAACGCTTCGCGGAGGTGTGCCGAATATCAGTTGGACCACCGAGTATGCGCAGCTCGTGCAAGGCCTGCCGAACTGCTACGCGGAGATCGGAACCACCTGGGCGTCGTCCGTGGTAACCTTCCCCACGGTGGCGGCGCACATCCTGGGCCAGCTCATGAAGTTCATGGGCGAGGATCGGATTGTGTTCGGCTCGGATTCAGTCTGGTACGGATCGCCGCAATGGCAGATCGAAGCGCTGTGGAGGTTCCAGATTCCCGAAGCGCTGCGCGAGAAGTACGGCTATCCCGAACTCACCGAGTCCGCCAAGCGCAAGATATTGGGCCTGACCTCGGCGAGGCTTTACGGCATCCGGGCCGTGGACACGGGTTCCTACAAGCCTGTTCCGAAAGACTACGAATCGCGAATGACGAAAGATCTCACGACCCTTCTGGAATTTGACAAGGTCACGGCCGA
>DATEKZ010000093.1:0-3541 GCA_035277185.1 Verrucomicrobiia bacterium | reverse complement strand
CAGCGGATCCGTTCATTCACGCGGCTTCGGATTATTTCACCAGCTCGATCGTAGCGAACACGCTGCGGCCAGAATGGCCGCGGTCCGTGCCTCGGTCCGAACTTCGGGCCTACTGCCATGCCTGACCCTCGTCCCAAGCGTTCCGGTCCGCCGCGGAATTCCGGCGTGCGCGATCTCGTGTCCAATCTCCGTGGTTACCACACGCCTCAAACCCGGGAGATGGGCAAGGCTGGATTCCGCGGCTGGCACGAGCGCGGGTTTCTCCCTCACTACGATGTCCCCAATGCCACCCAGTTCGTCACGTTCGGGTTGGAAGATTCAATACCTCCCCGAGTGTGGGAAACAATCCTTGCCGCGACGGACGACCGGGAACGCCGACGACGGCTCGAAGCCGCCTTCGACGGCAGCCACGGCGCATGTCACTTGCGCCGTTCTGAGATAGCTGATCTCGTCGAAAACGCGCTTCGATTCTTTCACGGACAGCGTTACGACCTTCGTGCGTGGTGCATCATGCCCAATCATGTTCACGTGCTCTTCCAGGTCGTGGACATTCCCATGTCGGAGATTGTGGATAGCTGGAAATCGTTCACGAGCCGCGAAGCCAATCGACTGCTCGGCCGGAGCGGGCAACGGTTCTGGCGACCGGACTATTTCGACATTTTTCAGCGTGATGCGAATCACGAGGTTCAGACCGTCCGCTACATCGAACAAAATCCGTGCAAGGCGAAGCTGATTCTTGACGCCAAGGAATGGCGGTGGAGCAGTGCTCGATTGCGGGACGAGTTCGGACGTTTGAGCCTGGAACCAGGCGCCGGAGGGCCACCGGTTCGGACCGCGGCCATTCTGGCCGCAGCGGCTTCGCCAATAAGCAACGCCACGAGCGATTCCCAAACCGTTTCGACAACGAACGCGCTGCGGCCAGAATGGCCGCGGTCCGCCAGCGCGGCAGCCGCGCGCAAATCTTGATTGTCATGACACCAATGAGTATCACCCCGCGCCTTCCCTCTATCATCCTTTGCGCCTTTTGCACCTTCTTGCGGCCAAACCTCTACGCCGCCACCTCCGACCCGCTGCCTCAATTGGTCCAAATCCTTTCCGAAAACCGCGACCCGCAGTTCCAACTCGACATTCTGCGTGGCCTCTCCGCCGCGGTGCGCGGCCAGCGCAGCGTCCCGATGCCGAAGGGTTGGGAAAGCGTCGAAACGAAACTCAGCCAAAGCTTGAACCCGGACATCCGCACACTGGTCGAGTCCCTTTCGCTTACCTTCGGCAGCGAGAAAGCGCTGGCATCGTTGAAGAAAACGTTGGTGGACGACTCTGCAGAGTTGGGGGCGCGCCGCGCCGCACTGGATTCACTCCTGAGCACGCGCGACGCATCGTTGCCGTCGCTGCTCCAGCAGTTGCTTAAGAACACCGGCCTCCGTGGCCAGGCGATCCGCGCCCTGACGAGTTACGACGATGCCAAAACGCCGGACGCCATCCTCAGCGTTTATTCTTCGTTGACTGACGCCGAGAAAAGAGACGCGCTCAACGCGCTGGCTTCCCGCGTCACTTATGCAAAGTCGCTGATGGCGTCGATCGGCGACGGACGCGTCGCAAAGACCGCGCTGACGGCCGATCTCATCCGGCAATTGCGCAACCTGAAGAATGACGACATCAACGCGGCGCTCACGAAGGTGTACGGCACCATTCGCGATGCCAATCCCGACAAGCAAAAGGAAATCCAACGTTATGTCCAACTCTACCGGGCGGGCGGGTCGCAGCCCGGCGAGGCCTCGCGCGGACGGGTCGTTTACAACAAGGTCTGCGCCCAGTGCCACGCGTTGTTCGACGAAGGCGGCAAGGTCGGCCCCGACATCACGGGCGCCAATCGCGCCGACCTCAATTATTTGCTCGAAACCATCCTCGATCCCAACGCCGTCATCCCAAACGATTATCGGGCCTCGACCATCGAAACGAAGGACGGCCGCAGCATTACCGGCATCGTGAAGCAACAGGACGACAAGGCGGTGACGATTGCGACGCCGACTGAAACTCTGGTTCTGCCGCGGAACGAGATTGATTCGATTCAACAGAGCGAATTGTCGATGATGCCGGAGGGTTTGCTCGCGCCGCTGGCCGACCAGGAAGTGCGTGATTTGATTTATTACCTCGGGCGGTCGGGCCAGGTGCCCTTGCCGAGCGGGGGGAAGTAGCCTCCGGGACGGATTGACGCCTCAAAGATTTGAGACAAAGACTGCCTCTGTATCTTTGTTCGGTCTGAATCTTTGGGGAGGTTCATGGAAAGCTCCGTGTTCCTTTCGGACCTGCTCACGGCCCATGAACCAACCCGAATCCCCTCACCCGTCCTGCAGACAACCCTCTCCCCCATCGGGGGAGAGGGGGTGAGGGGGCGCGGTTCATGGGAAGCCTCCACGACATTTTGGTCGCGCATTGGGGCCATGAAGCTGCGGATCGCGCGGTAGTCCCGCGGCCGCGGGAGAGTGCGCCAGTCCTCCGGCGCTTTCGGTCGGCTCGCCACCACTGCCAAAGCGCCAGAGGACTGGCGCACTCCAAAACCTGGCGGAGCCTCCGAGGCTTCATGGAAGTTTCCGGTGGCGTTCGATTCCCGAACGAAAGTTGATTTGCCTGTTGCCTCCCGCCGACGATTCCGCTTTCGTTCCCCGCGTGAAGATCAGTTTCCACAAGTTAGACCTGAAACTCGCCCACACATGGACCATCGCGCGGAGTCTCAAGACCGCCGTCGGCACCGGGTCCGATGTCGCCCGAGTGATCCTGGTGGAATTGACGGATACCGACGGCGCGGTGGGCCTGGGTGAGGCCGCGCCCTCCTCACGCTACCAGGAAAACATCGAGTCGGTACTCGCATTCCTCGAACACGTAAATCCGGACAAGCTATCGTTCACCGATGTGCCGGGGAGCATGAAATACCTGGAGACGATCGCTCCGAAGCAGTTTGCGGCGAAAGGCGCCGTCAACATCGCCCTGCTCGACGGCGCCGCGCGCAAGGCCGGCAAAGCGGTTTACGATTACCTCGATCTCGGCTTCACCGAGAACAAACATGTGACCTCGTTCAGCATCGGCATCGACAAACCGGAAGTCATTCGCAAAAAGGTGGAGGAAGCGGCGAACTACCCGGTGCTGAAGCTCAAGGTCGGCAGTCCGGACGACAAACAAAACCTCGCCGCGCTGCGTGACGTGGCGCCGAAGAAAACCGTGCGCGTGGACGGCAACGAAGCCTGGAAGACGAAGGAAGAAGCCCTGAAGAACATCGAATGGCTCGCCGGTGACGGTCATATCGAGTTCATCGAACAGCCGATGCCCGCAACGAGCGATCTGAAAGACCTCGCCTGGCTGAAGACGCGTTCCCCGTTACCGATCATGGCGGACGAGTCGTATCATCACGCAAGTGACATCGGAGCGGTTGCAGAATGGGCGCACTCGGTGAACGTCAAGCTCGTCAAGACCGGTGGCATCAGCGGCGCGTACGACGCTCTGAAAGCGGCGCGCAAGGCCGGCAAAGCGGTTTACGATTACCTCG
>DATEKZ010000092.1:0-3554 GCA_035277185.1 Verrucomicrobiia bacterium | reverse complement strand
CGTCTTCGCTCTGAGCGTATGCAGCTCTGCGAACGGCGGACAGCGGACCGCCCTCGACCGTTACGTCGCCGCCCCGGACTCCAACTATTCCTACAAGATGATCGGTAGTGCGAGCGGCAAAGGGTACACGACCTTCATCCTGGAGATGACCTCGCAGTCCTGGCTCACGACCAATGAAGTGGACCGCACTCTCTGGAAGCATTGGATGACGATCACCCGGCCCGACACCGTGACCCACGCCACGGCCCTGCTCTTTATTGGCGGCGGCGGCAACGATAAGGAGCCGCCGAAGGAAGCCGATCCCAACATGGTCAAGGTCGCGCTCTCGACCAAATCGGTCGTCGTCGAGCTCAAGATGGTGCCCAACCAGCCGCTGGTTTTCAAAGGCGATGGCGAAAGGCGTGTTGAGGACTCCCTCATCGCCTACTGCTGGGACAAATTCCTGCGCACCGGCGACGAACGCTGGCCCACTCGTTTGCCGATGACCAAGAGCGCCGTTCGGGCCATGGACACCGTCACGTCCTTCTGCGGCCGCAAAGAGGGCGGCGAGATCAAGGTGAATACCTTTGTCGTCGCCGGTGGCTCGAAACGCGGCTGGACGACGTGGACGACTGCCGCGGTCGATAAACGCGTCGTTGCCATCGTACCCATCGTCATCGACATGCTCAACGTCGAGCCTTCTTTCATCCATCACTGGGAAGCGTACGGCTTTTACGCGCCGGCAGTCGGCGATTACGAGGCGATGGGCATCATGGACTGGCAGGGCACGCGGGAATATCGCAACCTGATGAAAATCGAGGAGCCCTACGAATACCGCGACCGCTTGACGATGCCGAAGTTCATCATCAATGCCACCGGCGACCAGTTCTTCCTGCCCGACTCGAGCCAGTTTTATTTCAAGGAGTTGGTGGGAACAAAATACCTTCGCTACGTCCCCAACGCTGATCACTCACTCAAAGACACCGATGCGCTCGAAACTCTCGTTGCTTGCTACCACGCGGTGTTGAATGACGTTCCCCTGCCCCGATTCACCTGGAAATCCGGACCGGCGGGTTCACTCATCGTCGAAACCGTGGACAAACCGACCGGGGTGAAACTCTGGAAAGCCACCAATCCGGATGCGCGCGATTTTCGGGTGGAAACTTTGGGAAAAATCTGGACGGGCGCCGATCTCTCTCCGCAAGGAGACGGCGCGTATGTTGTCAGGGTCGAAAAACCTGAGAAAGGCTGGACCGCCTATGTGGTTGAACTGACCTACGCCTCAAAGGAACGTCCTGCTCCGTTCAAATTCACAACCGAAGTGAAAGTCGTCCCGGACACGCTGCCCCACAAGTTCCAGTCGAGAAAACGACCTTCACAAAAGAGCGAGCGTTGAGAAGGCGGCGCATTCCCGCGCCGCGCCCGACGCAAGCCGAAGCCCAACTTCCGCTCAATACTCCCGGTTTTTGATAAACCCGGGTCGAGGCACCGGATACTTGCCGTCTTTTCCGAGCTGGAGCGGGGCGGGCGAGTCCATGGTGAGTTTGTCCAGGCCGGGCGCAAACTCATGGTCGCAGTTGAGCATTTCCTCGTACGTGATTTCCTGGCCGGTGTGCGCCGCCATGCGACCCATCGACGTGACAAGACTCGCTTCGATGCCCCGTTTCGCTTCGTTGTGCGGCTTGTCTTTCCGGATGGCGTCGATCAGGACGTTCCACTCGTTTTGATAGGGGCCTTCGTCCTCCGGCGTCGCCTTGTATTCCCAGATCATGTTCGAGCGCTCCGTATTCTGGCCTTTGAACGTTCTGGAGGGCGGGTCGCAGTCGTTTCTGTTCGCAAGAATCGCGATGCCTTTGCTGCCATGCGCGTAGCTGGAATAGATGGGATGAGCGCCATTCATGCAGCGGCCATCCATCAGGAACTTGCTGCCATCCGCGAACGTGTATTCCGCTGCATACGAATCGAAATTCTGGTCCACGTAAGTAACGCCCTCGGGGTTCTGGCGATAATGACGGCCACCCAACGCCTGGACCTTGATCGGCCAGGCGTTCTTCATCCAGCAGCAATGGTCGATGTGGTGGATGTAAAAGTCGCTGTAGGCGCCCCCGCTCGCCCAGAGAAAGCTGTGGAACCGCTGAATCTGGTAGAGCAATTCGCTCATCGCGGCTGGTTTCGGCAGCGACGCGAACGATCCGATGACTCCCTGCATTCGGTAGCCACGCATGAGAATGATGTCGCCGATCTCACCGTCCTGGATTCGCTGATGCACTTCCTGCAGGGAACGACTGTGGCGGGACATCAATCCCACGCCCACTTTCAGATTCTTGGCCACCGACTCCTCGGCCAGTTTGAGCATTCGCCGCGAGGTCGGACCATCCACGGTAACCGGTTTCTCCATGAATACATTGAGCCCCTTTTGAATGGCGTATCCGAAATGAACCCAGCGGAACGCCGGCGGCGTGGTCAGAATCGCTATGTCGCCCGGCCTCAGGGCGTCCATCGCCTTCTTGTAGGCGTCGAAGCCGATGTGCTTGCTGTCGTCGGATACCTCCACCTGGGAGGCGTGCGCGCGCTTCAGCGCGTCGTGCCTGGATTTCAGGTTGTTGTCGAAGACGTCCGCCATGGCGACGAGCTTGGTGGGACAACTTTTCACGGACAGGGCATTCGCCGCGGCGCCGCCACCGCGACCGCCGCAACCGATCAAGGCCACGCGGATCGTGTGGTCGTCGGCGGCGTGGACGTGGGGAAGGGCCACTCCCGCCAGGGCCGAGGCTGCGGCCAAACGGCCGGTGTTCTTGAGGAAGTCGCGACGTGAGGAAAGGTTGTTCGGGGATTCGTTCATAAGCGCATATTCGTGACGACGCCGAACCGCTGTCAATTCAAGAAATCTGTGGCCTGGCGGCGATGGCTCTTGGTTCCGTCAGGCGAGAAAGGCTTGTCATCCTGCCACTTGTTGTGACACGTGAAATCCAGGAACCGGACAAGTGCGGGAATCGTGGTTCGAAGTCCGGGATGCTGTCCGTTTTCCTCTCGCCCATTCAACGCCGCAAGGCTTCATCGCGTCACTCGCATTTACCATTCTCGCAAGTCTCTGCCTCCGATAGTCGTCCCGCCTGAGTCCGTCTGCTGCCCGCAAGGACCCGGATGAGTTTCGCGCGTTGCAACATGCCCGCCTCTCGACCGTCATCGCCTCGAAGGCACCGCTGGCACGCGGCGAGCTGAATTGTAAGCGCCCGGTTCATGCGTTGTCTTTGTCTTGTTTTGGTTTTTGGTTTGGCGTGGCCGTCGCCTGCGTCTGCGCATGGCGATCTTCACGACCAGATTGCCGCCGTCACCCGCCAGATCGATCGGGATCCGACGAGCGCGACGCCGTATCTGAAGCGCGGCGAACTCCATCGGGTCCACGGCAATTGGGAGGCGGCACTGAATGATTACACGCACGTTGCCCGGCTGGATCCGGACTTCGAAGCCATCGACTTCTTTCGTGGCAGGATGCTGCTCGACGCGGATCGCCCAAAACCTGCCCGGGAATGTTTGAACCGTTTTCTGGCCAAACGACCCGATCATGCCGAAGC
>DATEKZ010000091.1:0-2942 GCA_035277185.1 Verrucomicrobiia bacterium | reverse complement strand
GATATCGAACGTCTTCATCGCCTGCGATTGCATGTGGAAAGCGGTTTCCATCGACTTGATCTGGCCGTCGAGTTCCGCGTCGCCGTTCCGTTTTCTCAAATGCATCGCGTTCAACTGTCCGAGCAGGTCGAGTTGTTCGCGTTGTTGATCGAGCGTGAGCTTCGGGTTGCGGATGTTGGCCACGAGTTTGTCCACCTGCATGTCGGACGTGAGGACGCTGGTCGCCTGAAATTCGGCGGGGAGAAAGCTGTTGCTCCAGAGCGCAGGGCCAACAACGATTTTCGGCGTCGGCCGCAATACGACGTAGCCGGGCAGGTTCTGGTTTTCGGTTCCAAGGCCGTAGAGCAGCCATGAACCGAGCGAAGGCCGGATGGGTTGCACGTTGCCGGTATGCATCTGGATCAGGGCCGGCTCGTGGTTCGGCACGTCGGTCCGCATCGACCGGATGACGCAGCAATCGTCAATGATCCGACCCAGGTTTGGCAGCGTCTCGCTCACCTCGATGCCGCTCTGTCCGCACTTCGTAAACTCGAGCGGTGACGGCATGAAACCGGAGCCTTTGCTTTTCTTATAGAGTTCTCCGGTGGGCTGCTGGCCTTCGAATTTCTTCAACGCGGGTTTGGGATCGAACGTATCGACATGCGACGGCCCGCCGTTCAAGAAAAGGAAAATGACACGCTTGGCTCGCGGTGCGAAATGCGGCCCGCGGGTGTTGCCGTACGCGAAGAGCGATTGCGGCCCGAGCAATCCGGCCAGGCCCACCATGCCGAATCCGGTACACATTCGCTGGAGCATCTGGCGGCGGGTGAAAAGTGCAGGTTCAGTCCACATAAAGCATTTCGTTGGAGACCAGCAGCAGTTGGGCGTATTGCTCCCAGCGCGACATCCCCGCGGGGTCCGCTTTGCACAGGAATTCCAGCCCCAGCTTTGTCTCGGCTTTCTCCGGCTCGCGTCCGAACAACAGTCGATACGCCCGTTCGATCCGTTGGTTTTCGCTTTCCTTTGGATCAGCCGTCAAGCGCACCGCCAACGCTTCGGCCTGCGCGACCACGAACGGGCTGTTCAACATGAAAAGCTTCTGTGTGGCGGTCGTGCTCACCGCCCGTTTCTCGGCGTGGACATTGGCATCCGGATAATCGAACTGCATCAGCAGATCGTTCAGCTTGAGCCGGCTGACGCGCGCGTGAACCGTGCGGCGTTGGTTGGCGGAGTCGTCCAGTTCCAGCGACCGTCCGCCGCTGAAGTCGAGCCGGCCTGAGACAAACAGCACCGCGTCGCGCCATTGCTCGACGGTGAGCCGGCGGCGATTCATGCGGGAGAGCAGTGTGTTGGCGGGATCGACCTCCGAACTCAAGCTGTAGCGGCGGTCTATGACCGGCGCAGATGAACTTTGCCGGTAGGTCGCCGACAGGACGATCTCACGGACAAGCCCTTTGACCGACCATCCGTTTTGCATGAAGCGCGACGCAAGGTCATCGAGCAGCTCCGGATGCGTCGGCGGCTCGCCGGAGTGGCCGAAGTTGCTGGCGGTCGGCACCAGTGGCTTGTCGAAGAACGCGCTCCAGATGCGATTCACGATGACGCGTGCCGTCAGCGGGTTGTGCCCGCAGGCGATGGCTTCGGCGAGTTCCCGCCTGCCGCTGCCGTCCTTAAACTCGACCGGCTCGCCTTCGGACAGCACCCGGAGGAAACGCCGCTTTGCGACGGGTCCCTTCCGCTCAGCGTTTCCGCGGATGAACACATTCAGGTCCTGCGGCTCGCCGTCCTCGACAACGTGCAACGTTCCGGAATCCATCTTGGCCGCATCCGTCTTGTCGCTCTCGGCCGCTCCTTCCGGCCGCCGGTTGATCATCCTGGTGCTGGCGAACACGCCGGCCAACGAGTAGTAATCCTCCGTCGTGACGGGGTCGAATTTGTGATCGTGACAGCGCGAGCAGGAGACCGTGAGGCCCAGGAACGTGCGCGTCACGGTATCCACGCGATCCTCCCACTCGTCGGCCATCACTTCGATCCGGCCGCGATTGTAGTACTTCGGCCCGAGCCCGAGGAATCCGAGCGCGGCAAGGTTCGGGGAGTTGGTAGACTCGATTTTATCGGCCGCAAGCTGCAGCTTCACGAATTCGTCGTAAGGCAGGTCGCGGTTGAACGCGTCGATGACCCATTCACGGTACTTGTAGGCATTCGGGTAAAAGAACTTCGTATCGCTGCCAACCTGGTGTGCCTGGTCCTCGGCGTAGCGCGCCAGGGGAAGCCAGAGACTGGCCATGCGTTCTCCGAAGCGGGGCGATGCCAGCAACCGTTCCACGAGTCGTTCGTACGCCTTGCCATTCGCGTCCTTCAGAAACGCATCCACGTCCTTGGGCATCGGCGGCAGACCGGTAAGATCGTACGTGACACGGCGGATCAGCGTGCGTTTGGCAGCCTCGAGGGATGGCAGGAGTTGCTTCTCCTCCAACCGGGCGAGAATGAAGTAATCGAGACGTTGCCGGGGCCAGCGCCTGTTCCTGACGACGGGTTGCGGGTGCGGCAGCGGCTGGCGGAACGACCAGAATTCCCGTTCCTTCGACCAGTTCAGGCTTTGGTCCGATGCCGGCAGTGGCTCGCTGCCGCGGGCAGGATCAACCATCAGCATCGCGAGAGAGCCGAGCACCACCGTGACGAAGAACTCGCGCAAGGCAGATCGCTTAACAGCGTTCGAGTGGCCGTTCATTTTTCGGTTCCCGAGGGTGGCAGATACTAGCAATTCCCGCCCGCCGCTGCAAGACGGCATTACTGGGGTGTACGCCCAAGGGCGCATCTCAGTTTTTAGCCCCGGATGTCCGTTCCGCGAATCCCAACGGGATTCCACCACAAAGCCCAGGGTTGCGAGGAACGAGCTACCCTGGGAATGCTCAAACATTACCAACCCCAACGGGGTTGCGTCAATTTTGGATCGGTCGGGC
>DATEKZ010000090.1:0-6148 GCA_035277185.1 Verrucomicrobiia bacterium | reverse complement strand
TTACGCTGCGCGGGCGCGGATCTGGCGGGAGCATGAGGATTACACACGCGGCTTCATCCATTTTCTGGCCACGAGCCCGCGTGTGCCGGCGAACATGCGTTCCGAAATGCAGCGTTGGGGAATGGCAAAGGACGAGTTCTTCGACACCGGCGGCTGGCCCAATCAGCTTTATGTCCGTGAAGCCCGGCGCCTGACCGGCGAATACGTGATGACCGAAAACAACTGCCGCGGCCATGCTGTCGCCGATGATCCGGTCGGCCTCGGCGCGTACAACATGGATTCCCATAACTGCCAGCGCATCGTGAAGAACGGCCGCGCGGAAAACGAAGGCGACGTGCAGGTCGGCGTGAAGCCTTATCCCATCTCGTATCGGTCTCTTGTTCCGAAGGCGCGTGAGTGCGAGAACCTTTTCGTGCCGATTTGTCTTTCCGCGACGCATATCGCCTATGGTTCGATCCGCATGGAACCGGTGTTCATGATCCTCGGTCAATCCACCGCGACCGCCGCGTGCATGGCCATCGATGACAAAGTACCGGTGCAGAAGGTGGATTACGCGAAACTGCGCAGGCGCCTGCTGGCCGATAAGCAGATGCTTGAGTGGAAGCGTTGACGGCGTGAGGTAGGGACGCCGCGCTGCGGGGTCACCGTCCGCGTCGAGCGGACGGAACCGGGCGTGGCCATGGCGACCGTAGGATTGCGCCCCGCTGGGCGCGGGACGCGGACGGCGCAGCGCGCCATCCCTACCAATTGAGTTGCGTCAGTTAACGCGATACTTACCCTCGCGCCATGCACGCGCCGCGCCGGAAGACCTTGCCGCACGAAGTGCCCCTTTGGGTCGATCCACAGAAAGGGGTTTACTTCATCACGATCAACTGCGCGGTCCGCGGATCGAACCAATTGGCATTGCCCCAGGTCGCCGAATCGGCGCGAAAAAGCGGACTACATCCTGAATAATCCTGTGCGGAAAGGACTCGTCTCAAAGGCTGAGGATTGGCCGTACGTTTACTTCGCGGACGGCAAACGTCCGCAGTTTGAGTGGTAGGGACATCGCGCCGCGATGTCCGCGCGAAGCGAAGGTAGGGACGCCGCGCTGTCCCGCGGCCGCGGGATCACCGTCCGCGCCGAGCGGACGGAACCGAGTGCGCTCATCGTGTCGTGGGATTGTTCCCGCTGAACGCTGAACGTGGACGCCGCAGCGCGGCGTCCCTACCTTCCAGGTCGAGAAATAACCTTCCAACGCGGCTCACGGCAGGATACAGTCCGCGTTAGAACTCAGGGAAGGCCATGAACCAGGCCGCTCATTGGCGCGACGGGAAGGCCGGCGCGAGAATCGATCGCGCAATGGCCTTCACCTTGATCGAACTCCTCGTCGTCATCGCCAGCATCGCGATTCTGGCGGCGCTGTTGTTGCCGGCGTTGGGTCGCGCCAAATCGAAAGCTCACCAGACCGTCTGCATGAACAACCAGAAGCAGATTCAATTGAGCTACCGGCTGCGTTTGGACGATGAGGTCGCCGGTCGGCTGGACGGTCCCGAGGTCGTCGATTGGTCTCAACGGGAAGTTGGTCGCCCAGAACTCGGGTGGTCTTGCCCCAGTGCTCCCGCGCCCAGGGAGCATGTCGGTCCCGCGAATAACTGGCTCAATCTTGGATCGGTGCGTTCCGGGTGGTCTTATAATCACTGGGAACAGGACGGCGGAAATCAACCGATTAACTCCGAGATCTTCCGGGCGGGGAGCTATGCCGTTAACTATCATCTGATCGAGCCAGCCCGTTCCCGCCGCTATAATGTCCCTGGTACAAACGATCTCACCACTGAGGCCCAGTTGCCTTACCCGATGTCCACGCCGGTAACGGCTGACGGGGTTTTCGTCTGGGCCTCGCCGCACGCATCCGATGTCCCGCCTGTCAATTTGAACCTGGACGTGAGAGACCGCTCCTTGATGTGGATTGTCGCCATCCCGCGCCACGGAAAAAGGCCAAGCTCTCCTCCGACCCATTGGCCAGACGATCAGCCGTTACCGGGCGCGGTCAACGTTTCCATGTTCGACGGCCACGTGGAATTGGTGAAACTGGACCACCTTTGGCAACTTTACTGGCACAAGGATTACGAGCCGCCCGCGAAGCGGCCGGGGTTGCCATGAAAAAACACCCGATCGACAAGTGCGATATTTCGAGGCACTCGAACCGGTGCGCCTTCACGCTGATCGAACTCCTCGTGGTCATCGCCATCATCGCGATCCTGGCGGCGTTGTTGTTGCCGGCGCTCGCCAGGGCGAAGACGAAAGCCCAGGGAATTCAGTGCCTGAGCAACCTTCGTCAGATGGGTCTTACATGGATCATGTACGCCGGCGACAATGGCGACCGGATTCCGCCGAACAACTTGAACGCCAGTGATTACGCGCAGACCTGGGTGCGCGGCTGGCTGGACAACGCGGCGCCGGTCCCGGACAACACCAATGTCGTTCACCTGATGCGCGGGCATCTCTGGCCTTTTCATCAGTCTCTCGGTATCTGGCGATGCCCTGCCGACCGGAGCATGTCGCGTCACGGAGGTCGCCTGCTCGCGCGGGTCCGCAGTATCGCGATGAACAACTGGCTCAATTCGGAGGGACCGTGGCAGGGCCAGTCACAGTACAAAGTTTTTCGTAAAACCACGGATATGACGCAACCGTCGCCCGTTGGTATCTGGGTTGTGATTGACGAACGCGAGGACCGGATCAACAACGGCTTTTTCGTCGTCAGCATGAGCGGGTTCAGTCCGCGCAATCTCGGGAGCCTTCAAATGGTGGATATGCCGGCGAGTTACCACAACGGCGCGGGCGGACTCTCCTTCGCCGACGGCCACTCGGAAGTTCACCGCTGGCTCGATCCCCGCACGCGACCCCCGGTCAAGCCGGGCCGCAACCTCCCGCTCACCGCCGGCTCGCCAAACAACCGCGACGTTCTCTGGCTTCAGGAACGGAGCACTGGATTGGTGAAGTAACTGTTACACTTCACGCCCCGGACGGTGACTCCGAAGCTGCACGGATCCCATCATCCTGGTCCTCGCAATCGTCCTCGTCCTCGTCCTCGAACTTCCTGGTTTCGATTACGAGAACGAGGACGACGACCAGGATCGGTTACGGATTGGGGTGACAAGTCGCGCAAGCGTCGGCACATGTGCGGGAGGCGTGGCTATGGCCAGGAGTCCCGGCAAAGTTCTGCGTTGCAAATCGACTCCTCACCCCGGCCTCTCCTCGGTCGAGGAGGAGAGGGAGAAGCGCATGCCACGCTTGCTCTGTGACTTACGGAGTACTTTGATGGGCCCGCTGGCCGTCCCCTCTCCCCTCAACGGGGAGAGGGACAGGGTGAGGGGTGAGAAGTCGCATGGCTCGATCGAGAGGGGAAGGAACCGCGCCGGTCACGGTTCCTTGCCCAGGAGGTGCTGCAACTTGTCGCGATAGGAACGGCTCAACGTCAGCCGTGTGCCGTTGCGAAGGATGACTGAATACTCGCCGTGAAACAATGGCTGCAGCTCTTTGATTCGCTCCACGTTCACGATCGTCGAACGGCTGATCCGCATGAACCGGTCGCCGGGCAGTTTGCTTTCCAGAGCCGACAGGGTTTCCCGGTGGAGGTGCGACTCATTGCCCACATGGAGGCTCACATAGTTGTCCGCCGCTTCCACCCAGTCGATATCGTCGATCTTCAGGAGGAGGACGCGTCCGCCCGTCTTGATGGCGAGACGGTCGGGAGTCCGCGCGCCGCCCTGGAGACCCGCCAGCAGTTCGGCGACACGCTGGTTCAGGTCGCTCCCTTCCTTGTTGCGCAATCGCGCGCGCGCGCGGTCCAATGCTTTCTGAAAGCGCTCGCTGTCGAACGGCTTCAGCAGATAGTCGAGCGCGTGGACGTCAAAGGCCTGGAGCGCAAACTTATCGTGGGCCGTGACAAAAATGATCGCCGGCATCTTCTCCGGTTCGAGTTTTTCCACGACGCCAAATCCGTCCAGTTCCGGCATCTGCACATCCAGAAACATCAGGTCAGGTGACTTCTCTCGAACGGCCTCGATCGCCTCCAGGCCGTTGCCGCATTCGCCGACAATTTCAATGTCGGAATGCTTCAGGAGCAGTTTGCGCAGGCGTTCACGGGCCAGGGGCTCGTCGTCAACGATGAGGGTCCGGATGTTCAAAATGATTCGTAGTAGCGGGCCTGGAGATTGAAAAGCAACCTGGCCCGATCAGCGCTGAGGCGCTTCGTTGACCGACAGCCAGTAATGAGCAATGTCGCCGATCACCTGGAGGTAGGTTTTGCTGTCGTTCGGCTTGATGACATAACTGTTGACGCCCAGGCGGTAACTCTCGACGTTTTTGATCTCTTCCCGGGATGAGGTCAGAACAACCACGGGGATCACCTTGGTTCGTTCCTGGGATTTCAACTCGCGCAGCACTTCCAGCCCGCTGACTTTCCGCAGCTTGAGATCGAGGAGGATCAATCGGGGCGCGTTCACATGCTCCCAGCAGCCGTCGATGTGTGAAGCGAAGATAAACTCCAGCGCCTCGTCGCCGTCAACCACGTGGACCACGTTCTCCGTCACTTTGCGCTGCTCGAGCGCGCGAAGAATCAAAGCCGCGTCCCCTTCGTCATCTTCGACTAACAGAACGTCCACTGTCTGATCGGTTATCATGTCGGTCTGACTGGGGACTCCTCTTGAGACTCATTTGCCCAAGGGGAAGAAAATGCGCCTTTACACCCCGACCATTCCCATTTTGTCCCGCTTGCGCGCGAAATCCGCAACAAAAAAAAGTCCCCCTAGGGTTGGGAACTCGCCGGGACCTCCACCGCTCACAAGCCGGCATTCTCCGCGTTCGCCCGACGGAAAGGCAATCGCACACTGACGACCAGCCCTCCTTCGCGGGAATTGGCGAGTTCAAAACGGTGCGCCGTCCCGTAGAGCTGCTTCAACCGGGCCCGCGTGTTCGACAGTCCGACACCTTCCCGGAAGGCGCCCTGACCCGTCATGCCGGTGCCGTTGTCCCGCACTTCCAGACTTAACGTCTGCTCCTCGCGCCGGGCGCGCAATTCGATCAAGCCCGTTCTGGCATGCGGTTCGATCCCATGGCGGATCGCATTTTCCACGATCGGCTGGAGGATGAGGGTGGGCACTTGTGCATCCAGTGTGTCGGGCGCCACGTCCATCTGCACGCGGAGCCGGTCGCCGAACCGCGTTTGCTCGATCTCGAGGTACCGCTGAAGAAAATCGAGTTCCTTCTTGAGTGACACTTCCTGTTCGTCCGTGCTTTCGAGCGCATAGCGCAGCAGATCGCTCAACCGTGTGATCATGCGGTCGGCCGCTTCCACGTCTTTGTGCATCAGCGCAGAAATCGCATGCAGCGTGTTGAAGAGGAAATGGGGATTGAGCTGCATTTGGAGGGCCTGGAGCCGGGCCTGGGCCAGGCGTTTCTCCAGTTCCGACGCGCGCAGTTCGCGCCGTTGGAATTCACGATAGTACGCAAACGCGTGCGTCACACTGACGATCAACCAATAGATCAGCAGGTTGAAATGGAACGTTTTAACTCGAAGCGGATTGAACGCGTCCGCAAACGTGATGACCTCTCCACCGAGTCGGCTCTGCACCAGACCAATTGCCGCCCGCGCCACCATGTAAAGCAGCGAGAACACCACGCCGGCCAGCAGGTGAATCGCGACGCTGTACCCCCACTGCGGGTGATCGAACCGGAATCGCCGCGCCAGTTGAATGATCGGCACCGAAATGATCGCCCACACGTACCAGTCGCCCAACGACCAACTCACGGCCTGTCCCCACGACACCGGCCGGCCTGAACGGTAACTCGTCAGGTAGAGCTGGCTGGCGAAAGAAAGGCCGATGAGGGTCCAGAACAGAAAGGCCGCGCCCCACTTGAGCGAACGCTTTTGTATGACAGTCGCGCCGGACATCGAAGCTTTCACGCAATCTACCCGATGGCGGCGAACGAAGGGGAGAAGAATCCGCGCCGGGGACGTGCTCTAACGCAATACAATTCAAGCCCAAATTGAGGTAGGGACGCTGCGCTGCGGCGTCCCGCCCGCGTTCAGCTGGCGGAACAAGGCTACTAAGCGAGATTTTCGCGCATTGAACCCTTGAAACTGGAATGGTAGGGCGCGTCGCTC